>CAMWOX010000158.1 GCA_947175975.1 uncultured Ruminococcus sp. | reverse complement strand
AATCGTCAGAGCTTTCGTAATATCGGCAATATTATTCTTGGATGCCGCCAACATGGAAACACCTGCACCCGCATAAGTCACTTTTGCAGTGGATGCAAAAATATAAATCATGTCTTCATTGTGATATTTCTTTGCTTCCTGGAGAATCGGCAGAACAATCTTCGGATTATCACACAGATGATGAATGCAATAGGCATTATCCCAGAAAATGCGGAAATCCTTTGCTTTCGGCTGTAATTTCGCAAAACGTTCTACAACTTCATCACTGTATACAATACCGGATGGATTAGAGTACTGTGGTACACACCAGATGCCCTTGATGGAATCGTCTTCAGCGACCAGTTTTTCAACCAGATCCATATCAGGACCATTTTCATCGGTCGGAATATTAATCATCTCCACACCGAAAAATTCCGTAATTTTAAAATGCCTGTCATAACCAGGAACAGGACACAGGAATTTTACATGATCCAGTTCTTTCCAGGGTGTACAGCCAAGCAGACCATGTGTATGGGCATATGTAATCACCATGTACATTGCCTGCAAGCTGGCATTGCCGAACATGAATATTTCATCCGGTTCAACACCGAGCATAGGTGCAAATAATTTCTTTGCCTCCGGGATACCATCCAGCAAGCCATAATTCCGATAGTCTCCGCCCTCACCGAGCAAATCCTCATTCCGGATGCAGGTCAGCAGCTCCTTGCTGAGATCGAGCTGTTCCGGAGACGGCTTGCCTCTGGACATGTCAAGTTTCAGGTTCTGTGCCTGATAATCTTCATACTGTTTCAAGCATTCCTGATAAAATGCAGAAAGCTCTTGCTGGTTATACTCTGCCAGAGTCATAAAATATCAATCCTTTCTATTAAATAGCTAGATTTATTCCAGATATATTATATAACATAGCTGTCGATTTTGCAAGTAATTTCTATTATTTTTTCTGAAATTTCGTAGAATTATACGGAATTTTCCGGAAAACAAATTCATTTGCTGTGAAATCTGACATAAATTCTGTCCGTGATCCAGAATCACTTGTGTGTTACTGAAAAACAGATTCTGATAATTTCTCACTTTTTGAAAATTTTTTCTGTGTATCTCTTGACAAATGCTACAAAAACGTTTACAATATTAATATATGATTATTATTGTATGCAGTTCGCACACTGCCACCCTGGCGGTGTGCGTGTCCTGCTGTATTTTTATTTATATGATTCTGAAATATATCCGCAGGACTTCCATGCAATTCTAAAAATATAAAATCAAATTTTAAATACCAAAGGAGGTCATGCCTATATGATCGTTGCTGTGATTATTCTGGTAATCCTGTTAGCTGTTTCTATTGTCACAGGCTACACAAAATTTCAGTCCGCTGAAAAAAGCGGTTTTGATCGTGGTGTCGCACATCGCCGGCAGGAAGAAGAAGCCACAATTGGTTCTGCAGAACAAGAAGCCCAGAAGAAAATCAGAATTGCCGATTCTAAGGTCGAACAGGCAGAGCTGATGCTCGCAAAAGCAAATCAGAAACTGGAAGAAGCAGAAGAAAAGGCGGAGAACCGCAAAAGAGAGGTTCTCGTAGAAGCCAAGGATGAAATTTACAAGCTACGTCAGGAAGCTGAAAAAGAAATCCGTGACAGAAGAAGTGAAATTTCCAAGCAGGAACGCCGGATTCACCAGAAAGAAGAAACGCTTGACAAAAAAATTGAGGTACTCGAACATAAGGAAGAATCCACGCAGAAAAAACTCGAACAAGCTGAGACGCTTCGCCAGGAAGCTGAGAATATCAAACTCGAACAGCTCAGCACACTGGAGCGGATCTCAGAACTGACCAGAGAACAGGCAAAAGATTACATGCTCCGGGTTCTCGAAGAAGAGCTTGTTCATGAGAAAGCTGTCAAAGTTTCATCTTATGAACAGCAGATCAAAGAAGAATGTGAGGACAAGGCAAGAAGTTACTTATCTCTGGCAATTGCCAAATGTGCCTCTGATCAGGTATCAGAAGCAACCGTTTCTGTTGTTGCTCTCCCAAGTGATGAAATGAAAGGACGTATTATCGGACGTGAAGGACGCAATATCAAAGCATTGGAAGTCCTCACAGGTGTGGATATTCTGATTGATGACACACCGGAAACAATCACGCTTTCCTGTTTTGATCAGGTACGCCGTGAAATCGCCAGAATTGCACTGGAGCATCTGATCGCAGATGGAAGAATCCATCCGAGCCGCATTGAAGAAACCGTAGAAAAAGCCAAACGTGAAGTAGAACATAGAATTAAACAGGAGGGCGAAAAAGCTGTCATCGAGACAAATGTTCATGGTCTGAATCACGAGCTTGTAAAACTGCTTGGCAGACTCCGTTTCAGAACCAGCTATCGTCAGAACGTTCTCACACATTCTATTGAAGTGGCGAATCTGTGCGGTGTGCTCGCAGCGGAACTCGGTGTTGACGTGAATCTGGCAAAACGTGCCGGACTCCTGCACGACATCGGAAAAGCACTCACTTCCGAAGTTGAAGGGTCTCATGTACAAATCGGTGTGGATGTATGCCGCAAAGTACGTGAAAATCCAGAAGTCATCCATGCTATTGAAGCACATCACAATGATGTTGAACCACGTACAGCCATTGCCTGCATTGTACAGGCTGCGGACGCTGTTTCAGCTGCAAGACCTGGTGCAAGAAGTGAAAATTATGAAAGCTACATCAAACGTCTGGAGAAACTGGAAGAAATCTGCATGTCCTACAAGGGCATTGAGAAATGCTATGCCGTTCAGGCAGGTCGTGAAATCCGTGTGATGGTACAGCCGGAAGTCATCAGCGATGAAAAAATGGTACTGACAGCTCGTCAGATCGCACAGCAGATTGAAAATGAAATGGACTATCCAGGACAGATCAAAGTCAATCTCATTCGTGAAAGTCGGGTTGCAGATTACGCTAAGTAAGAAATCAGAAGGCGGCTTTTTGCCGCCTTTTTTTGTAGTGAATTAGGAGGGAATTTCTATGCCGAAAACGGCAAAAACGATTTTTAACACCACAGAAAAATCAAATTTTATTCTTAATATGAAGCCGGAAGAATATTATCGCTATAATTTAAAGATTCTGCTAGGATTTTTGATTCTGATGCCAATTTTCAGCATTCCATTAGAATTTGTCAATGTTTACAGCATTCCAGCTATGGCATTGTCGCTCACAGGCGTATTTGCAATTGTATTTGTTTTTATCGGTTTTATGAAAAGTGAAACACCGAAAAATCTGTTTCTGCCTGCTGGAATACTGGGAGCAATGCTGATCTGGGGACTTGTCAGCCTGTTGGATGCATCTTATACAGGATTAGCCCTATTTGGAGAAGACGGTCGCAATGAAGGATGGCTGGCAAGCCTGTTCTATGCAGGATTTTTCATGCTTGGCGCACAGCTCGGCACGGATCAGAACCGGCTGAAATTAATCAATGGCATGTTATACATGGGACTTGCAGAATGTATCTGGAGCTTATTGCAGGTACTTCCAATTGGTTTTCCGTCTTATTACAAAAACTTAGAACCATTATTACTATTTGATCTCTATCTGCCATCCGGTCTGACAGGCAGTCCGATCTTTCTGGCAATTCTGTTATCTATGCTGTTACTGCCTGCATTACTTGGCGGAATCTTCGCTGAAAGCAAATCACAGAGAATTTTTTATACAATCTGCTGTATCTGCTTTACATTCTTTGCTGTAAAAACACAATGTCTGCTCGGAATCTTTGCACCAGTTACAGCAATTCTGATTGCTTTAATCTATGGAATTGTAAAAAAATCTGGCAAAAAAATACTTCCTGTCCTTATGGCAGGACTGCTTGCATTTGCTGCCGGAATCGGAGCTGTTTATATTGCTCCCTCGACCAATCACAGTTATAGCCGGGCGACAGGCGAAGTCGTCAGTATTTCTAACCAGTTCACATTATATGATGGTGCAATCATCTGGGAGGACAGCTCTTACAGATTAACTGCCAGCGGCTATTATATCCCAAACGGTGCAGAAAACCCGAACGGCGATTTTAATATCACCAGTATTCCAGAAACATATGGATTTCTGAACAAATGTACAGCAAAAATCATAAAATTATTTCCTCTTACAGGGAGCGGACAGGACAGCATGGCATATGTCCAAAGATACCAGCATGAAGATGTTGCATCCAATCCGAATACTTTTGACAGGTGTTATCATTATTATCTGCATCTTGCCGGAACAACAGGAATCCCCATGACAGTTCTGTTCCTGATCCTGATGCTACTTGTTATCCGGAAAGGCATTCTTGCATGTAAAAAATCTGGAAACTGGCTGCATTTCAGTATCTTTAGCGCAGTAATCCTCTATCTGCTCATGATGCTTATCGGCACAAGTTGTATCACTGTATCACCTTTATTCTGGATGCTTGCAGGTATCTTCATCAGTCTGCCG
>CAMWOX010000157.1 GCA_947175975.1 uncultured Ruminococcus sp. | reverse complement strand
AAAGGTTCTGTAATTGATTGGTAGAAATCCCGATTGCCATTGTACCCAAAAATGCAATCACAAAACAAACCGGCAGGTAGATAAAAAAGCTCCATTTCAAGGATATTGTTCTTTTATTTATTTTTCCCATTTGTAGCCAATCCCCCAGACAGTTGCAATGCGTTCAGATGCATGATCCAGTTTAGTCCTTATCCTCCGGATATGTTCTGCAACTACGCTTGCATTTCCCTCGGCATCATAGCCCCAGATTCTTTCATAAATCCGTTCTTTGTCAAATACCTGTCCTGCATTCATAGAAAGCAATTCTATAATTTCAAATTCTTTCTTTACAAGACCAATGTTTCTATTTCCCACAGATACTATTTTTGCAGAATAATCAATACATACATCACCAAAGAAGCGAACATTACTTACAGATTCCCTACGATGCTCACGTCGGATATGTGCGGCAACCCTTGCACCTAATTCATCAATAGAAAAAGGTTTGATGATATAATCATCACCACCAGCAGCAAAACCTGTAATTTTATCACAATCTTCCACTCTCGCCGTAAGAAATAAAATCGGACAGGAAACATAATCCCGAATTGTCTTACACACAGAAATACCATCCATATCCGGCATATTGACATCTAACAGAATAATATCTGGATTTTTCCGGATTTGTTCCAGTACAGCACGACCATTTTCTGCTGTAATCACTTTATAACCATTCATTTCAAAATAATCTCTCAGCAGACTAAGAACATCCGGCTCATCATCTGCTACAAGAATCTTATACATTATACACCACTTCCCCTATAAAATATCATGTAATTTTCTATTTTCTATCAACTTTTTTATTATACCGGATTATAAAGCTTCTGTTCAAGAGAGATATTGTAAATTTTATTGTTTTAAAAATCACTTGACAATTCAAAGTAAAAATGCTATAATAAACAGGAATTGTTATCATAGAAATCAGGAGGAATTATATGCAGTCTATTACAATTGAGAATTTATTTGACCTATCACATACCATGGCAGGATCTTATTTGAAGAAATTCACTTATCCGTGGGAGGCACTCTCTGGCATAAAAGAGATGATTATCAGACTAGGACAGAATCTGAACCCTGAAGAATATGACCATCCGTCTGAATATGTCTGGATTCATAAAACAGCCACGGTTTTTCCGAGTGCTTATCTTGGATCACCCTGTATTATCGGTGCGAATACGGAAGTACGGCACTGTGCATTTATCCGTGGAAGTGCTTTGATCGGTGAAAATTGTGTTGTCGGCAATTCCGTGGAATTGAAGAATGTGATTTTGTTTGATCATGTGCAGACACCACATTATAATTATGTTGGGGATAGCATTCTGGGATATTATTCCCATATGGGAGCTGGTTCGATTACTTCGAATGTCAAATCAGACAAGACACTTGTTGTGATTAAATCTGAAAATGAACATCATGAAACAGATCTGAAAAAAATGGGTGCAATACTTGGAGATTTTGTAGAAGTCGGTTGCAACAGTGTCCTGAATCCTGGAACTGTAATCGGCAGGCACTCTAATATCTATCCGACAAGCTGTGTACGTGGTGTCGTCCCGGAAGAAAGTATCTGGAAAAATGACGGCATTGTCGTCCAGAAATATTGATTTATGGCAAACAGACCTGCTTTTTGTATTGCAAATCAGAAAATTATTCTGAAAAACTTTGAATTTACATGGTATTCTGGTTTCGCACGCTCCCAGAAACAGAAATCAATCGCAAGCTTGCATCAAGAGATTATCAGGAATAATCCTGGTGCGAAGCCATTGGAAATCAGTACAAAAAGCAATTCGGAATTGGGAGAAAAGCTGAGTGCTTTTCGGTTACAGTACCAGGGGCATTTTCTGGAAAATATATTCCAAAGTTCCAAACTATTTGAACATGGAGGAACCTATCAGGATTTGCTGACGGTTTCTCCAAAAGAAGCAAAAAAAGATCCTCGTCTCAGAAATTCGGGCAGATTAACCGGATTTGTATTTGATCATATCACATGGGCATTAGAACCTAAAACGGCTTTTTATGACTATATTTACCTGAAAGCTGTAAAAGATTCTCTTTTAATAGAAGAAATCCGAAAAATTGCCGATTATGATTATTTTACAGATATTGAATTTAATCCAAATAAAACCATCAATACACAAGCAAGATCTGTTGCGATCCTGAAATTAATTCTGGAATTATTTCAGGAATTACCGGAATTTTCACCGGAAGAATTTCTGAGATTTCATAAAAAGTATGTTTTAGATTAGGAGCTGTTCTATGGCAGATAACAGAAAACATTTCAGTGCTTTACAGATCATTCAGCATGTCTTGCGTGAACATGTCCAGAGTGGTGATATTTGCATTGATGCAACAGCCGGGCGTGGCAGAGATACATTATTTTTAGCAGAACTTGTGGGGGAATCCGGTCATGTGACAGCATTTGATATTCAGCAGGAAGCTGTTGATAGTACAAGATTACTGCTGGAACAGAATGGTCTTCTGGATCGCACAAAGATTATTCTTGACAGTCACAGCAATATGAATGCATACTTTACGCCCGGAACTGTTTCTTGTATTACATTTAATTTCGGATGGCTCCCAAAAGGAAATCATCATATATTCACGCAGAAAGAAACCAGTATCCGTGCAATTGCACAGGGACTTGAATTACTAAAGCCAGATGGCATTATGACACTGATTCTGTATTACGGAAGAGAAACAGGATTTGAAGAACGGGATGCCCTGTTGGAATACCTGCCGTCTCTGGACAGTAGTCTTTATACAGTTGTAGAAATGCCATTTGTGAATCGACAGAATTGTCCCCCCATTCCAATTGTTATTTTTAAGGGAAAATAAGTCTATGCATAAGGGAGATTTAAAAAATCTTGCAATCCAAGCAAGACAGTATTTACTTGAAACAGCAGTTTCCTATGGCATGAATGAAATGCAGTCAAAGGAAACTGCTTATTTCTGCTTTATGAAATCCGTCATGCAATGCTATCTGGATGAAAATAAAATTCTCATGCAGACAGAGCAGATTTTTCCACATTGGAATATACCTGCCTGTTTCCATTCTATCCAGACAAAACTCATGCATTTCTTAAAAGCAGAAATTCCGCATGAAATCTGGACTTCACAAGTGCAGATGATAGGATGGATGCATCAGTATTATCATACAGAATATAAAGATGCAATATTCTTGAAAAAAAAGAGGACTTCCAGAATTTCTGAGCAGGATATTGCTGTAACAACACAGTTCTTCACACCGCAATGGCTTGGAAAATACTTGACAGAAAATTCACTGGGAAGATTCTGGAATGAAACGCATGTGACACAAAAACTATCCGGATTGCGGTATTTTATTCCAGAACAGATACAATCCGAGCAAACAAGAAAAATAAAAGACAGGATACAGAAACGATACCAGGATATTCTGCCAGAAAAGATCAGATTCTTAGATCCATGTATGGGTACAGGGCATATCTTGCTGGAAGCTTTTGATGTTTTCATGCAGATTTATCATAATTCCGGTTATGATACAAAAACTGCTGTCAAATACATTCTGGAAAAAAACCTGTGGGGACTGGAATTGGAACAGCATACCTGTGAAATCGCAGGATTTATGCTGCTGATGAAAGCAGTTACATATGATCCAAGTTATCTGAGTCACCCTATAAAACTAAATATTGCATCTTTCCAGAATGATAAAATATATGGTTCACTGCTGGATCAAACAGATATTCCGGAAATTGACAGGATTCTTATGCAGGATTATCATATTGTTGTCAGCAATCCGCCTTACATGGGCAACTCCGGTATGCCTGAAACATTATCTGCTTTTGTCAAACAAAATTATCCTGACAGCAAACAGGATTTATATGCCTGTTTTATAGAACGCTGTTACAGATTCACAAAACCAGGCGGCTACTTTGCAATGCTGACTATGCATGGATGGATGTTTCTGTCTAGTTTTACAAAACTACGTGAAAAATTATTCCAAAATGCGATTATGATAAATCTCCTGCACCTGGGAGCTTACGGATTTGATCTGACTGATGTCGGTACGATTGTGCAGACAGCCGGATTTGTCATGCAGAAATTATCCATTCCGGAATATACAGGAATATATATAAATCTATGTGAAATACATGATAGTGAGCAGAAACATCAGGCATTCCTGGATCAGAAAGCAAGCATGTATTTTATTGCACAGGAATATTTTTCACAGATTCCCAATTCTCCTATGATCTATTGGGCATCAGAACAGGTTTTTCAATTATTTCATGGAAAAAAGCTCGGAGATTTTGCAGAACCCAAACAGGGAATTACAACTTCGGACAATCAGAAATTCGTTAGAAAATGGTATGAAGTGATTTATTCTTCCATTTGTTTTCATGCCAAAAATCCGGAACAAGCTACACAAAGTCGTCTCAAATGGTTTCCCTATCAGAAA
>CAMWOX010000156.1 GCA_947175975.1 uncultured Ruminococcus sp. | reverse complement strand
CATCAAAAGTTCCCTGGTGCGTCTCGCCATCTTCCCCAACAATCCCGGCACGATCAATCCCCAGAACAACATGCAGTTTCCCAATGGAAACATCATGCAGAAGCTGATCATACGCTCTTTGCAAAAACGTAGAATACACAGCAAATACAGGTTTCATCCCTGAAGCAGCAAGCCCTGCGGCAAACGTCACAGCGTGCTGTTCCGCAATACCAACATCATAAAAACGCTCCGGAAATTTTTCCTGGAAATACTGCAAACCTGTTCCGTAAGTCATTGCCGCAGTGATCGCACATAGTTTTTCATCCTGTTGTGCCAGCTCTGTAAGCATCTTTCCAAATACATCAGAATAACATCCACTGCCAGAAACTTCCGGATTTCCTGTCATAATATCAAATTTAGACACACCATGGAACTGACTGGGGTTTCTCTCTGCCGGAGGATAGCCTTTGCCTTTCACAGTCTTGACATGAATAAATACTGGTGCATCATAGCGTTTTGCTGTTCTAATTACTTCTTCCAGCTCCTGCAAATTGTGACCATCAACGGGTCCAAGATAAACAAACCCGAACTGTTCAAACATAGTCTGCTGAAAAATCACACGCTTGAAACTGTCTTTTGTTTTTTTCAGCACTTTCACAGCAGGCATTCCAACTCTGGGATTACTCAGTAAATTTTTTTCTAACTGCTGTTTGGTCTGTACATAGCGTTCACTTTCCCGGATCGAACGCAGATAACCGGAAACTGCGCCCACATTGCTGGAAATCGACATATTATTATCATTCAGAATCACAATTAAATTTTTTAATTTTTTCTTCCCGCCGTTATTCAGTCCCTCAAATGCCATACCTCCAGTCAATGCTCCATCACCGATCACAGCAATGACATGATGCGGATCGCCCTGCAAACGCATGGCTTCTGCAATACCACAGGCAACTGAAATAGACGTACTGCTGTGACCGCTGATAAAAGCATCATGTTCTGATTCTTCCGGCTTAGGAAATCCGGAAATACCATTTTCTTTCCGGATCGTGGCAAACTGACCGGCACGTCCCGTGAGAATCTTATGCGTATAGCATTGATGCCCGACATCCCAGACAATCTTGTCTTTTGGAGATTCAAATACCCTGTGCAGAGCCATTGTCAGCTCAACAGTCCCAAGATTGGATGCCAGATGCCCGCCGTTCCTGGAAATGACCCGCACCAGAAGCGAACGGATTTCCTTGGCAAGCTTCCGGCATTGGCAGAAATTTAATTTTTTAAGATCCTGCGGAAGATTCAGGTCACTGAGCCTGCATTCTCCGGATTCCTGATTGGTTATATTCATAGATTATCATCACTCTTAATTTTTTTAATTATACCAGCGGCATGAATGCGCCGATCAGAACGCCCAGAACTGCACCGCAAACAACTTGCAGAGGCGTATGCCCGAGCAATTCTTTAAACTGACTTTTTTTGTCCATCTGCTCATCCTGCGACAGTAATTTCAACATGATTTCATTCAGCTGTTTGGCATGTTTTCCTGCCTCCAGACGCACATTAGCAGCATCATACATAACAATCGCTGAAACCACAAACATAATCGCAAAAGCAGAAGAATTCCACCCATCCATTCTTCCGGTAGAAACCAATGTGGCACAAACCAGTGAAGAATGGGAGCTTGGCATACCGCCAGATCCATAGAGCCGTTCAATATTTAATTTCGTATTCTGAATAAAAAACAGAATAAACTTGATCACCTGTGCAGATGCCCATCCCAGAACACCTGCACACAAAATCGGATTATATATCATGATTTCTCACTTTCTGCTATTAGATTTTTGATTTATTGTATTCTTACCAGAAGCATATCTGTCAGTGCATGTAAAAATTCTGGATTTCCAAACAAATTCAGCTGTTCATGTGCCAGTGCTGTCAGTTCAGCAGCACGTTTCTTTGCATGTTCTATGCCCATAAGTGTCACAAATGTTGTCTTGTTTTCCTGCACATCACTTCCAACAGGCTTGCCAAGCTGTTCCGATGTGCTTGTCACATCAAGAATATCATCAATGATCTGGAATGCCAGCCCGACAGAATTACCATAATTTCCGGCAGCCTTTACCTGCTCCGGAGATGCTCCTGCACAAAGACAGCCCATCTGACAGGCAGCCTGTATCAAAGCGCCGGTTTTCCCGAGACACATACACTCCAGTTCCTCTGGTGTGACATGTGTCTGCTGTTCAAACTGCATGTCCATCATCTGACCACCGATCATGCCAGAAATGCCCTCACAATCCGCAAGTACCTGAATCAATGCCAGTTTCTGTGCAGGATTCAAATACTGATCCTGTGCAAGCAGCGTAAACGGCAAACAGATCAGAGCATCTCCTGCGAGAATTGCAGTTGCTTCTCCGAATGCCTTGTGACAGGAGAGTTTGCCACGCCGGAAATCGTCATTATCCATAGCAGGCAGATCATCAAAAATCAATGACGAAGTATGTGTCATTTCCATAGCACAGGCACTGGAATCTGCTGTTTGCAGGTTACCACCACATACTTCACAGAATGCGTAAATGAAAGCCGGACGGATTCGTTTTCCGCCTGCTGTAAGAGAATGCCGCATAGCATCCAATAAAAGATCCACAGAAAGATTTTTCTGTGCAGTCTGATTCTGCAAATTCGCTAATTCAGCAAGCATATATTTTTCAACACGATCTGCATATGCTGCCAATTTGGTATTCACTAATTCGCTCATGATAAAATCCTCCTTGTTTTTAGTCTTCTCAATATGCAAAATCTGAATCATGAATTGCTGCATAAATTGCAGTACCAGCAGCATTGTCACAGGAAAATGTCGGTTCTGCAAATGCCAGTTCTACTCCGGATCTGGATGCAAAACAATCAGAAAGCTTTTTCTGAAGATAACAATTCGACATGACACCGCCTGCATAGAGAACAGATTTACTCTTTTCCTGTGCTAATGCAAGATCCGTCATAGCTTTCAGAATTTCCGCAATTGCTGTCAGACAAAACATAGCAACATCACAGATTGGCATATTCTCCTGATACAATTTCCGGCATTGATTTTCAAGTCCGGACATACAACAGTTTAAATCTTTCATGACAGGTTTATACACAAAAGTTTTTGTACTCTGCATCGCAAGCTGTTCCAGTTCTGCACCACAGGGAAAATGCAGTCCCAGCATAATTCCCACCCGGTCAATTAACTGTCCGGCTTTTAGATCAAGTGAAGAAGAAACAGATCTGATCTGTAACATATTTTCTGTATCCGGCTCACAAACAACACAGTCCGTTGTGCCGCCGCTGACATGGAACGCAAGAAAATTCTGATTTCTCCAGAAAAGCCGTCCCGAAGAGTACAATGCCGCCAGAATATGTCCTGTCTGATGACTTGTCTCATAGACCGGAACACGCAGGACATGCCCAAACATCCTTGCGGCACTCTGACCGCAAAGAAAGCAGGGCATATAAGAATATTCTACATTTCTCGGACGTACCGAAACACCGATTCCGGAAAACTTTATTCCTGAGACATCCAGCTGCCCGAGAACTTCCGGCAACTGTACTGTGTGATGAAATACTGCATCACTCTGCCGGAGACCTTTCTGACCAGACTTGACAGGCAGGAGCTTTTTGACTTGCAGAATTTTGTTAAATCCTGTGTCATAGACAGCCACAGAAGTTGTATAATTGCTGGTGTCTAATCCCAGATAGTATGCCATCAGATTTTACGCACCTTGTTCATTCCTGCTTCGTGTATAACTACCCAGAATGCCATTGATAAAAGCTGTATCTTCGGGAGAAGCATACACTTCAGAGAGCCTGACTGCTTCGCTGACAATAATATTCACAGGTGTTTCCGGCTGATGTTTCAATTCATAAATCGCCATACGAAGCAGAATCAGATTTACCCTTGCAATCCGTGTCAATGCACGTCTGGGACTGTAAGCAGCAATCACTTCATCCAGTGCAGCTGCCTCAGCAGATACACCACTGACCAGATCCCTGACCTGCTGATTGATTGCAATTTCGCCAAGTTCTTCTGCAAGCGCAAATAATTCTTCTGGTGCATCGTTTCTGAAAGATGCTTCAAATAAAAGCAGGAATGCATTTTCTCTGCACTGTTGTATTCTCATAACTCCTCCTGTGCAATTCCGCTGATTTCTACATTGACATGAACAGCTGTGACACCTGTCATATCCTGAATACTTTGCTTGACAACCTGCTGTACCCTGGAGGCAACAGCAGCAGCACGACTTCCGCTGGTGACAAGAATTTTCAGCTCCACCGCAATCGCACCACCAAGATTGGCAATACTGACACTCTTTTCCGGTACAAGTCCTGCAACGCCAGTCACATCCTTGATTGACAATGCAGCTACCTGACGGAGTACTTCGTCTGAAATCTGAATTGTGCGTTCAGATTTTTTGATCTGATCCATACTCATTTTGAGCAACTTCCTTTCGGTAAGATAATTTTAGGATTGATAATATATTTAT
>CAMWOX010000155.1 GCA_947175975.1 uncultured Ruminococcus sp. | reverse complement strand
ATTTATACAAAATCATTTATATAATTTGTGAAATCTGCCACTTGTTTTTCATGGCACTTTCTGCTATAATAGTACCAGATTAAATTTTTACTATTTTTTTTAAAAATTTTTTATTTTAAATTATATAAAAATTCAGAAAATTTACAGTTTTGAAAGGAGAAATTTTTACATGAAGTTCAGAAAATGGAAAAGCTGTCTTGCAGTGATTCTTGCAATGGCAAGCATTGCTTGCTCCGTTGGTATGACAACTGCACAGGCACTCACGGACAGTGCTGTCAGTGGTGTTGTTGCTATGGCAAGTGAAAGCTCTGTGAAATTCACGAATCAGGGTGGATTCGGCGAAGGTGTCTATGCAGAATGGTCTGCTGTCACCAAGGCAACAGGTTATGTTGTGTATGTAGACGGCACAAAGATTGATGATATGCTTATCCGCCAGTATCCGGACTGTTTCCGTGCCGATGCTGTAGGTCTCAAGGCAGGTTCTCATACGATCAAAGTTGTTCCTGTGATCAGCGGCAAGGAAGATACTTCCAAGGCTGCCGAGACAAAGGCGACAGCAATTGCACATGACCGTTCCGGTTTCGGCTTCGTGAATGGTACTTCTTCCGGTGCTTACAATGAAGACGGCACACTCAAGAGTGATGCAACCGTTATCTATGTGACGGAAGAAAACAAAGATACCATCACAGTCACACTTCCGGATAAAAAAGGCAAAGATGCTGAATTAGTGGGTGTGCAAAATATTATTGCAGGATTAAAAAGCAATACAAAAGTTGGATCTGTTGTCATCCGGTTCATTGGTAATATCACAGATCCGGAGGGAATGCCCAAAGGCGATTTATATGTTGATGGTGTTACTTGTGGCTTGACACTTGAGGGTATCGGCAAAGATACTACAATTAATGGATTTGGTATTGTATTAAAAGGTTGCTCCAATGTGGAAGTCAGAAATTTTGCCTTCATGAACTGCAACAGCAGTGAGGGTGATGACTGCGGACTTCAGCAGGATAATGACCACATTTGGGTTCACAACTGCGATTTCTATTATGGTGATGCAGGTTCTGACGCTGACCAGGTAAAGGGCGACGGTGCACTGGATACCAAAAAATCCACTTATGTGACACATTCTTACAATCATTTTGTTGATAATGGTAAGTGCAATCTCCAGGGTATGAAAGATGAGAAAACCGAAAATTATGTGACATATCATCATAACTGGTACGATCATTCTGACTCCCGTCATCCGAGAATTAGAACATGTACAGTACATTCCTACAATAATTATTTTGACGGCAATGCAAAATATGGTGCAGGTGTGACACTGGGTGCATCCCTGTTCGTAGAAAATAACTATTTCAGAAACTGCAAATATCCGATGCTGATTTCCATGCAGGGTTCTGATATTGCTACCGGTGCGGGTACATTCTCCAGTGAAGACGGTGGTATTATCAAGTCATTTGGTAATTACATCACCGGCGAAAAGGCTTATGTGACATATCAGCAGGATTCTGTGGAATTTGATGCGTATGAGGCATCTTCCAGAGATGAAAAAGTTCCGGATTCCGTAAAATGCAAGAAGGGCGGTACGAGTTATAATAACTTTGATACAGCAAGCGACATGTATAGCTACACACCAGATAAAGCCGAGGATGTTCCCGGAATTGTTATGGCAAATGCAGGTCGTGTCCAGCAGGGTGACATTCACTGGCAGTTTGATAATGCCGTAGATGATGAAAGCTATGCTGTCAACCAGGCACTGAAAGACACATTAGTGGCTTATGATGACAGGATTGTTGCCATTGGCAGTGGTTTTACAGATTCCACAGATCCGTCTGCAACAGAGCCAACAACACCTCAGCCGACAACACCACAACCGACAGATCCCAAGCCCATAGAAACAGATCCGGTGGAACAGCCTACAAAAGCTCCTGATCCTACAGATCCGGTTGTCACACCAAGCTATTCTTCTGTGATCTATGCAGCACCAGATGGCAAGGGTTCTGGTAAGACGACAGCCGATCCGGCAGGTGTACTGGATGCAATCCAGAATGTTCCGGCAGGCGGTGTGATCTATCTGTTGGAGGGTACTTATAAATTTGATTCCACAATTCTGATTGATCAGAATAATTCCGGCACGAAAGATGCTTACAAGACAATTACAGCGTATAATAATGCAAAAGTTGTCTTTGATTTCTCCGCAATGGCGGTGGATGGTGCAAACAGAGGTATTGTCCTGGATGGTTCTTACTGGTATTTCTACGGCTTTGAGATCACAAAAGCTGGTGATAATGGTATGCTCCTGTCCGGTAACAACAACATCATTGAAATGATGCAGTTCACATCCAACCAGGATACCGGCTTGCAGATTTCCCGTTACAGAACGGATGCGGCTACGATTGCTGACTGGCCGACCAACAATCTGATCAAGAACTGCACAGCTAAGAATAACTGTGATGATAAGACCATGGAAAATGCGGACGGTTTTGCAGCAAAACTGACTTGCGGTGAGGGCAATGTCTTTGACGGCTGTATGTCTTATAATAACTCTGATGACGGCTGGGATCTCTATGCGAAGACAGAGACAGGTCCAATTGGCGTTGTGACTATTAAGAACTGCATTGCATTCCGTAATGGTTTCACAGAGGACGGCAGAGGTTACGGCGATTGCGACGGCAACGGCTTCAAGCTCGGCGGCGGCGGTGTTGGTACAGCACATGTCGTAGAAAACTGTCTGGCATTTGAAAATCTCAACTGCGGATTCACGGATAATAATAACCCGTTACTGGGAAGCCTGAAAGACTGTACGGCTTATAACAACGGCATTGGCGGCAATGGCAAACCCAACTTCTCTGTATACCGTTGTACAGATACAACAACAAAGTTTGATAACCTGATGGCTTATATCAATACTGATAAGGTTTCCAAAACTGATGCGGCAGGCATTAAGCTCTCCAGTGATAAATTTGTCGGTGAGATGACAAATTCCCTGTATTATAACAGCAAGAAGTATTACTTTATCTCCAGCACAACGAAAGTTGCCAGCGGTGACAAGACAGGTGATGTAGTAACACCGGCAGATTCTGATTTCATGAATCTGACTGTTCCGGCAATGGGGGCTGACTTCCATACAGAGTGGAGAAATGCGGACGGATCTCCGAAGCCAGCAGGTTTTGCAGAAACAGCATCCAATGGTACTTATGCAAAACTGGGCTATCATATGGCATCTGGTCTGACACAGGAAAGTACACCTGGAATCGGTACACCATCAACAGATCCTATTGAGCCGGATACCACTCCCACAGAGGCAACAACAGAGGAAAAGACTGAACCGAAAGATATTCTTTGGGGCGATGCTGATGAAAATGGCAAAGTAGAGATCCTGGACGTTGTCCTCATGAACAGAGTTTATGTTGGTGTGGATAAAATTGCAGATAAGGGCAAATTGAATGCTGACACGGATCAGGATTCCAAGATCTCGCTTTCTGACTCTATGAATGTTCTGAAACTTCTGGTTCACCTGGTAGAACAGAAGGATTTCCCGGTGAAATAATCTGAAATATCTGAATATGGATTAAGAATAAAAAGCAGGATAACCAAAAGGCTATCCTGTTTTTTTGATCTTAAAAAATTTCTGTAAAAAAAGCTCCTGTTTCAGACATTTTCTGAAGCA
The DNA here is from genome assembly GCA_947175975.1 of uncultured Ruminococcus sp. Classification (GTDB taxonomy): domain Bacteria; phylum Bacillota; class Clostridia; order Oscillospirales; family Ruminococcaceae; genus UBA3855. Next base: position 855 of record CAMWOX010000155.1, on the reverse strand, counting down.
GGAGTTTCTGAGATTATCTGCGTTTTTTAGCATCTTTTTTTGCTTTTTCTTTTTGTTCTTTTGCACGTCGAGCCATTTCTGCTCTTGAAATTGTCCCTGTTTCTCTGGAATTAGATGTACTGGCAGTTTCATCATCTATGAAATTTGCTAAACGGCTTTTGAATGCTGAAGTTTCAGTCTTTCTGGCAGTTGGTGCAACCTGTGAGGAATAATAGCTCGACTGCGGTTGAGGCTGTGCCTGGCCGTAATAATTAGAAACTGTCTGACTATGATTCGCAGGCTGATTAAAATATACGCTCTGTTGCTGTGGAGGCTGATTAAAATACATGCTCTGCTGCTGTGGCGGTTGATTATAGTAATAAGAAGCAGGAGCGGCCGGTTGTACATAGGGTTGGTTATAATAATAAGAATTAGGCATGCCTGTTTGTGGATAGGGCTGTGCTGGTTGTTGTCCATAATAATAGGATTGCTGCATCGGCTGCTGCTGTGGATAACCGTCCGGTTGCGGCATGATATTCGGCGCAGGATTCTGTGCTTCAGGTGGTGCATAAAATGGGTTATCCTGGTTTGCAGTTACCTTTTCTTCAAACTCGTTTTCATTCTGTTCTTCTGTTTCTGCCGGCAGATCAGCCGCTTCAAAACCGAAATCCCCCATTTCACCGTCTGTTGCAAAGGCAGCAAAATCATTTGCCGAGGGAAGCGGATTCCTGGGAGCTTGGCTCATTGCAGGCGGAGGGGGGACATTTTCTGAAACTGCTGCAAATCCTGTGGCAGGAGCTTGCTCCAAAGATTTTTCAGTTTCTATCGGCTGATTTTTATTGGCATTGGCAGAACCAGGGGAGAGCAGTTCGGATG
>CAMWOX010000154.1 GCA_947175975.1 uncultured Ruminococcus sp. | reverse complement strand
CCAACAATGTGTATGCACTGGAAAAATTAGCGTCTGCCAGCACAATGGCAGGGATTGCCCGTTTTAATACGCATGCTCGTGCAGGTTTTGATAAATCTGCAAATCATGCACGTTGTGCGGATTTGCTTGGCATGGATTTAGAAATATTCACACGGAAATTGGAAGCGATTGCTAAGCTTTATTAATTTTTTATTCTGAAAGGAGGCTTTTTTCATGGAAGAACAGAATGTCCTTGAAAAACGTCCGAAGAAAGTAATTTATCGTGATGGTGAGTATGCTGTCAAGAGTTTTGACCCAGACTATTCCAAGTCTGATGTACTCAACGAGGCACTCAATCAGGCAAGAGTGGAAGAAACCGGACTGCCGATCCCGAAGCTTGTGGATGTCCGCAAAAACGGTGACAAATGGGAAATTGTCATGGAGTATATCCCCGGCAAGACGCTCAAGCAGATTATCACGGAAGAACCGGAACGTGAAGATGAAATTCTGAATCAGTTTGTGGATATTCAGCTGATGATTCATCAGCACACAGCACCGTTGCTGAATAAGCTCCAGGATAAAATGAAGCGTAAGATCTGTGAGACAAAGCTGGATGCAACCACTCGCTATGATCTGCATACCAGATTGCAGAGTATGCCGAAACATAATAAAGTTTGTCATGGTGATCTTGGTTTGGGTGATGTGATCCTGACGGATGATGGAAAGTTCTATATTATTGACTGGGCGCATGCCACACAGGGCAATGCCTCTGCCGATGCCGCAAGAACGTATCTGAAATTCAGCCTGACTTACGGAAAAGAACGTGCAGAAAAATATCTTGGTATTTTCTGTGCAAAGAGTGATACTGCGAAACAGTATGTCCAGAGATGGCTGCCGATTGTTGCTGCATCTCAGTCCGTTAAAGGACACGAAGAAGAATCAGATCTGTTGCTGAAATGGGTCGATGTTGTGGAATATGATTAAGAAATAAAAAATTTTTCTTTCGTTCGATACGCATAAAGAAGCTTAAGTCCCGAAGCAATGATTGATAACTGCTTCGGGGCTTATTGTTAATATTTGATTGCTTGTATAAATCAGAATTTACAGTAGTATCTTATAGACATCTGCTTGTTCTCCCTCAAATTCAAAGCTGCGCTCATATGTGCCGCCATTTTTTAGAATTGTTTTTATTGACGGCTCATTATTTCTTTCTACTGATAAATGCAATTCATTTAAAGTCATATTATCGGCAATAAGTAAAATTTGGCGAAGCATTTCTGTTGCATATCCTTTTCTTCTTTCAGTCGGACGCACACTATATCCACAGTTCCCAAAATCCATTAGAAAGCCATTTAATGTATGCCTTAAATCTATAATTCCAACTATACTATCAGTTTCATCAAGGGCAAAATAGGTATCTGTTACAACCCAATCCGGATTGACAGTTTCTTCTTTGGTGTTATCTGTTACGGCTTTAAGCCAATCATCATAGCTTTCAGTTTTATCAAGCAATTCGCTTCCATTGATTATCATTTCTTCATTATCAAAAAATTCTTGTCTGAATGCTATTGCCTTATCTTTCAATTCTATATCTGGTCTTACTAATCTGATTTTCATGTATTCTATCTCCGTGCGATCATTGGTAACTGTTTCAGGGTTTATTGTTAATATTTGATTACTTATATAAATCATAATTTATAGCAATATTTTACCTGAAATAACATTTTCAATAAATGTATTAAAATCATCAGCGATAACCGTTGATTCTTCATATTCAGGCTCATAACCCGAAACAACACTCCCATTTTCTGTATCTATAGCATAATAGGAGTATTCACCATCAACGGACAGAATTATCGGTAAATGGGTATTCCAATATGAAATTATTTGCTCTTTTTCATTTTCATTATCAGCAAATTCAAGGCTCTGCAATTCAAATTCATTCCATTGAAAAAACTCTGTTATGGTGGAATAATCGTTTAGAGTTAAAAACCATTTTGTAGACGATTGATTTTCACAAATGCTAAGATTGTAGATAAAGTTAAACCATTGTTCCGGTATATTATATCTGTTTTTTATACTATCAGGCAAATTTATTTTTTTGGGATCTATAACGATATTCCAATTATTCTCTCTTGCCCATTCTATGAAACTATTCAACATATTTTTCTCCTATAAATTCCAATTTATCTTACTAGTAATAATACATCAAAATCGATACATTGTCAATAGAAACATAGTAAGTGAAAGATTCTTTATGAGAATCCGTCTTTGGGGAATTTTTTTATTTTCTGCCAGTAATCCGGGGTTTCAGAACGACTTTATAAATCTCCTCCAGTCCATGCAGAGAAAAATCGTACATGAGAAAAAATGGATTTAATATTATTAATATGACCATCCCGGCATATTTTCCGTATTTCCGAAATTCGTCCAGCAATTCCGTCATGCCGAATAGATATGTGTTCATATAAAAATAAAAAATCATAATCAGATTAAAATAGCATAATTTCAGAGTGATCTGGAACAGCTTGCACCGGATTTTATTAAAATAATGTTTTAACATAGGATAACAGCCGAAAAACAAAATAAAGATCATGGCGGCTTCTTTGTCATAAGTAATAAATAATGATAATAAACTGACAGCCGTATATGTTACCCATGCCCAGTGCATACCGATTTCTGAAATAATAATTAATAATAATATGCCCGAAATCATTGGCAGGACTAAGTATAATAAGGGGAATACTCCTGTGAGGAATATGCTCATCAGGCAAAATGCAGAAACAATTCCGCCGAGTGCCACACGATAGCTGATATTCTGTTGTGTCTGCATGATTATAATTCAGCTCCTGGAATCGTTTGATGACTTTTTTCATGATCCGCAATCAGTTCCGCAAGCGTCCGTGGCATGAATCCGTTGCAGTCCATTCCAGCATTGAACGCATTCGGGAGCTGTTCCATGATCTGATTTGCCATGTTCCGGCTGTTATGAATATGTCCATAGATATGATATGTTCCATGAAAAAAGCCATTCCATTCCAGAATCGGATAATGACAGAGAATGACTTTGTTTTTCTGATCCCGGATTTCTGCATAATTTATGATACTCTCGAAATATGCTCGGAACTGTTCGGATTTGATATTATGTCTGTCGTGATTCCCGATAATCAGATGCTTGTGTCCGGGTAACTGCTTTAGATACGTTTCCAGATCCGGCATCTGACAGCGATAGGCAACATCACCGACGATATAGACCTCATCCTCCGGGGTAATCCGGGTATTCCAGTTCTGAATGATTGTCCGGTGCATTTCTTCGAGATTCCGGAACGGACGCTGACACATAGAAATAATTCCCAAATGCCCGAGATGCAGATCGGCTGTATAGTAAATCATGAGTTACTGCTCCTTTTGAGAAAGATAATAATCCTGTAGCTTAACTATAGCTTTGATTTTACCAAATGCTTTCCATATCGGTATTTTCATCTGTCATTACTCTAATTAAAGCTTCTTCAAAGCTTCCTCCTAAACATATGCAGTCACCCTCATAAGCTAAAACAACTTCTCCTGTTATACTCATAAATATCTCTTCAGATACATCTGTATAACCTATAGGAAATAATTCTTTAATATTTAGAAATGAAGCAATATCCTTTAAATACTCATATGACTCAATCATATCTTCCTGAGTAAAATTGTTTGTCACGTAAAATGTTGGATCAATCACAAATGATGTTGTTAAATTAGAATCTTGGTTTGAGGTTACTCTATTTTGATATCTTCTGCAAGGTATTCTTAAGGTCAATCCTCCAAAACTTTTAAGGAAATCATAGATGATACTAGAGGGAAAAAATCCAAACTGGCTGTACCATATTTGATATTTTTTCAAATCTATGCTTCTGTTTTCCTGCCAACCACTTTCAAAAAGCGTGTTTTTTAAAAAGTCATTTATAATTTGCACTTTAAATTTCTTCTATAAAATAGACAATATAGTTTAAATACATTCTTTGACAATTTCTACACTGCTTATTAAGGTTACCAGTTTCGGTATATACTGCATACAAAACAAGATTTTTAATATCTACATTATCAGATAACGCAGCGTTTATCACTTTATAATCAAATTATCCTAAAAGTATACTTGCGAATGCCACATAATAGCTGATATTCTGTTGTGTTTGCATTATTCTGTGGGATAAATTAATTTATCTGGTGTCCAGTTTTTCAGAACTTCGCACATGTCTGATGCAATATTTTTTGCTTCCAGAATATTATGCAAGAGATACTGTCCACACTCAATACGCTGACTTCCGGGAATATCACCCTCAAAATTGCAGATATAAGCAAAACAATTCTGCACAAGTGCAATTGCTGTTTCTTTTGCAACAGTATTTCTTGTTAAAAAATAAAATCCGGTCTGACATCCCATAGGACCAACATAGATAATATTATCTGCATATTGGCTGTTACGCATCCAGGTTGCCATCAGGTGTTCTATTGTATGCCCTCCGGCAGGTGTGATATAATCATTCTCCGGATTATTGGGTTTTTTCATGCGAATATCATAAGTGATGACATCACCATCTATTCTGGATACATACATGC
>CAMWOX010000153.1 GCA_947175975.1 uncultured Ruminococcus sp. | reverse complement strand
GGGGCTTCCTGTTTAACCAGTCTGATACTCTGTGATTTGGCAGAGATGCTGTAGTGGTGCAGGCTATCCCCGTGCGTCCCACGGTTATGACAAATTTGCTTGCAATCTCTCGCTTTGCACATGTTACATCCCGACTGACTACGGGAAAAAGAGGTCAATTTGTCACAATCCCTTATCATGGGCGGAATGATTACCCCCAATCCGTTCTCCTTTCCTAGTCTCTGTACCAACGGCTTGGTTTTCGCTCTTTGTGGCACAGGCAACCGAAAATACAATATCCTGATTGTATCTTTTTTACGAATTATATTCTATCAAATTAGGTTTGATTTGTCAATACTTTTTTCAGACGCAATTCATCCCACACCTATAGAGGTGGGGGATTTCTTGCTGATTTTGGTTAAAATTTCCTGATATTTCCCACATAGAATACTTCTTCATCGAATGCATACCACAGTTTCATAACCAGATGCTGTATCCCATTCTCATCTGTATAAATCCATTTGATTTCACCGCAATCGCCTTGAGCAGTCCAGCTTGTTACGTGCCACCTATCACTCTGGAAATCCGTTTCTTCTGGAATTTCTTCAAAGCTTGTTACATGCCACCTGTCATTCTGGAAATCCGTTTCTTTTGGAATTTCTTCAAATGCACCGATTGGAACATTTTCTCTGACCTCTTCATAATATTTATAAAGTTCATGCAGGAATACAACCTCCTGTACCGTTACCCTGATCCATGCACTATATTCATTGGAAATCAGCACTTTTTGAAATCTGCATCGTACAATAGCACACTTACAGATATCCTCTTCTGTACAATCACCCCAACCATTAAAATATAACAAAGCTGGTTCATACAATAGCCAAAACTCGTTTCCAATTTCCTCATCAAAGGGACTCTGTACAAATACTGTCCGGTTTTCCCCGACAGCAGGTGTCAATTCACTGCGTACCCAATTTTGTTCTGAAAGTTCCGGAACATTCTCATCAAAATCAGACCATTGTCCACACCCATATACCCAGTCAGAAAATGCATCATCTACTTTTTTATTCATTCTGACATATTTTTGGCATCCCCTGCATTTGAAACGCAAATTTTCCATATTTTATGAACCTTTTCTGTAAAAACGGCAGGCTTGCCGTCCTCAGGGACAGCAAGCCACCTGAAACTTATGATTCTACTACTTCTGCACAACGTCTGCACAATGTCGGATGCAGTGTAATCTTGCCGACTTCTTCAGAATAGCACCAGCAACGTTCGCATTTATTGCCTGCCGCTTTCTGGATTTCATAAGCAAAATCTTCTTCTCCTGTATCGCCTGTCTGAACTTCCAGATCCGAAACAATCAGCGTATTTTTCAGCTCCGTCCAGGATTTTAATTTCTCTGCTGTTTCCGAATTTGTCGTAATGATCACTTTCGCTTCCAGAGACTTGCCAATTACTTTTTCACTGCGTTTCTCTTCAAGCTTCTTGTTCACGGCTTCCCGGATCGCATAAATCATATCCCATTTTGCGATAAATTCCGCATCCAAGGCTACCCCTGTCTCTGGCTGAAACTGGTTCAGGAAGACACTTCTTGCATCATCGTTTGTCTTATGCGGCATATTCTGCCAGATTTCTTCACTTGTGAAACTCAGGATCGGCGCAGCCATTCTAACTAATGCATCCAGCACACGATACATCGATGTCTGTGCGGCTCTTCTGGTAGGCGCATCAATCTTTTCGCAGTACAATCTGTCTTTCACAATATCCAGATAGAAACTTGACAGATCCACAACGCAGAAATTATGGATTGCATGGAATACCACATGGAAATCATATGCCTCATAACCAGCATTGACTTTCTCTGTCAGGGCATCCAAACGCATCAGAATCCATTTATCTAACTCTTCCAGCTTATCATCCGGAACGCAGTCTGTATCCGGATTGAATACTGTTTCACCGTCACTGAAATTACCAAGAATATATCTTGCTGTATTTCTAATCTTGCGATAAGCATCTGACAACTGGCTCAGAATATCTTTTGAGATCCTGATATCTGAATGATAATCCGAAGACGCTACCCAGAGTCGCAGAATATCTGCACCGTACTGTTCCACAATCTCTTCCGGCGCAATACCATTACCCAGAGACTTATGCATTGCTTTTCCTTCGCCATCAACTACCCATCCATGCGTACAAACGGACTTATAAGGCGAAACACCTTTATATACCACAGAAGTCAGGAGCGAACTCTGGAACCATCCTCTATACTGATCAGCACCCTCCAGGTATAAATCTGCCGGAGAACTCAACTCATCATAAATATCCAGCACTGCCGTATGCGATACACCAGAATCGAACCAGACATCCATAATATCATACTCTTTGGTAAATTCCTTGCATCCACATTCACAGACCGTATCTGCTGGAATCAGTTCACTGGTATCTTTGAGCCACCATGCATCTGAACCCTCTTCCCGGAATACATCTGCAATATATTTTACAGTAGCGTCCGTGATAATTGGCTTCTTGCAGTCTTTACAGTAAACAACCGGAATCGGCACACCCCAGGTTCTCTGTCTGGAAATGCACCAGTCACTTCTATCTCTGACCATGCCCTTGATTCTGTCTTCGCCCCATTCAGGAATCCACTTGACACCCTCAATGGCTTTTACAGCCTCTTCTTTAAAACCGTTCACAGAACAGAACCACTGTTCCGTTGCCCTGTAAATAATCGGGCTATGACAACGCCAGCAGTGTGGATACTGATGAATAATATCCTGCATTGCAAACATTGCGTTTTCTTCTACAAGACGTTCTGCAATTTTCTTGTTTGCCTCGTCTGTGTCCATGCCCTCAAATTCGCCGGCTTCTGCGGTCTGTCTGCCTTTGGCATCCACACAGACAATAATCCCAATATCCTCATAATTTTTGCAGACTTCATAGTCCTCTACACCATAGCCCGGTGCAGTATGAACGCATCCTGTACCGCTTTCCAGTGTGACATGATCGCCCACAATAATTGGGGAATTTCTGTCATACAACGGATGTTTTGTCTGGATTCCCTCTAATTCTTTTCCTGTGAAAATACCATCTGTGGAATATTCCTGAATCCCGGCAGTTTCCATGACAGTCTTGACAAGCTCGTCTGCCATGACATAATATTCACCGTTTGCTTTCACAATTGTATAATTATATTCTGGTCCTAAGCAGATCGCCAAATTACCCGGAATTGTCCATGTTGTAGTCGTCCAGATCACGAAATAGAGTTTATCTAGATCAATCCCCATATCCTGGAACAATCCCTTGTCATCCGTTACCTGGAATTTTACATAGATAGACTTGCATGGAATATTCTCATATTCAATCTCTGCTTCTGCCAGAGCTGTATTACAATCCGGACACCAGTACACCGGTTTCAAGCCTTTGTACATATAGCCGTCTTTTGCCATCTTGCCGAATACTTCCACCTGTCTTGCTTCGTATTCCGGTCTGAGTGTCAGATATGGATGTTTGTAATCCGCAATTGTCCCCAGTCTCTTAAACTGCTTTTTCTGATTCTCCACATGTGTCAGTGCAAAGTCTTTACAAGCCTTTCTTAATTCCACAGGAGAAATTGCACCGTTCTCCACGCCGATATTTTTCAGTGCTTTTAGTTCAATCGGCAGTCCATGCGTATCCCATCCGGGAACATATGGTGCATAATAACCCGTCATATTCTTCTGCTTGAAAATAAAATCTTTCAGTGTTTTATTCAATGCCGTTCCGATATGAATCGTTCCATTTGCATAGGGCGGTCCATCATGGAACATGAATGACGGCTTACCAGCATTTTTCTCCATCATGAGTGCATATAAATCTTCTGTTTCCCATTTTTCCAAAAAAGCAGGCTCACGCTTTGGCAGGTTGCCACGCATGGGAAAATCTGTTTTCGGCATATTCAGACTATTTTTATAATCCTGTGCCATAATTGCAACATTCCTTTCTGATTTTTATAATTTTATTAGAAAATAATTAAGGCCATTCGACTGCTGAACTCTGACTTCCCCCAAAAGAAGACATTCCTGCAAGAACAGCATTTTTTGCCTCGTCAATTTCCATACGGGCAGTCTCGTCAGAAGGCGGCGGCAGTTCTTCATTTTCTTCTGGGATTGCTGAAATCATTTCCAGATGATTCTTGTACATGTCAAACAGACTGCGTTTGAAATCCGCTACTTTCTTTTTTGCCTCTGCAAGTGCTTCTTTCTCTTTGGCAATCTGTGCACGGTTTTTCTCCATAGCAATCTCATGCTGACGTGTCGCCTCATCAAGCAGCATAGCGGCTTCTTCTTTGGCTCTGTCAATAATCTGCTCTGCTTTCTCATTTGCCTCTCGGAGTACCCTGTGTCCCTCTTTCTGCGCACCAAGCAAAGCATCTTTCAGTGCTTCCTCGTCTCTCATGTACTCTCGGACTTTATCAGCAAGTACCTGGATCTTATGATTATTTTCCTCACGATCTGCCTCGACTTCCTGCAAAGCCGCCTGAATTTCGCTCAGAAACGCATCCACTTCTTCCTGCTGATAGCCCCAAGCCGCCTTTTCAAAGCGTTTTTCCTGAATTTCCTGTGCGGCTGG
>CAMWOX010000152.1 GCA_947175975.1 uncultured Ruminococcus sp. | reverse complement strand
GCGTATATAATTCTAAAGAAAGAAGGCTTTTTGATAATGGAGAAAAAAAATATTGACTGGGGCAATCTTGGCTTTTCTTACATGCAGACAGAGAAACGTTATGTTTCCAATTATAAAGACGGTGCATGTGATGAGGGTATGCTCACAGATGAAGCACCCATCACGATGAGTGAATGTGCCTGCGTACTCCAGTATGCACAGACAGTCTTTGAGGGATTGAAAGCATATACAACCAAAGACGGCAGAATTGTTACATTCCGCCCGGATCTCAATGCAGAACGTCTGGAAGCTTCTGCAAAAAGGCTGGAAATGCCGGTATTCCCGAAAGAAAGATTTATTCATGCTGTGGAACAGGTTGTGAAAGCAAATGCAGCTTATGTTCCGCCTTACGGAAGCGGTGCAACACTGTATCTGAGACCATTCCTGTTTGGTATTAATTCTGTTATCGGTGTAAAGCCTGCGGAAGAATACCAGTTCAGAGTGTTTGCCACACCCGTCGGACCATATTTCAAGGGCGGTGCAAAGCCGATTACAATCCGTGTCAGTGACCTGGACAGAGCAGCTCCTCATGGTACAGGCAATATCAAGGCTGGCTTAAACTATGCCATGAGTCTGCACACACTCATGGATGCACACAGACAGGGTTATGATGAAAATATGTTCCTTGATCCGGCGACACATACGAAAGTCGAGGAGACTGGCGGTGCAAATTTCCTGTTCGTCACAAAAGACGGCAAGATCGTGACTCCGAAATCTGACAGTATTCTTCCGTCCATTACAAGACGTTCCCTTGTCTATGTCGCACAGCATTATCTGAATCTCGAAGTGCAGGAACGTGAAGTGTTATTCGAAGAAGTCAAAGATTTCGCAGAATGCGGTCTCTGCGGCACAGCGGCAGTCATTTCTCCAGTCGGAAAAATTGTCAATCACGGAGAAGAAATCTGCTTCCCGTCCGGTATGAACCAGATGGGTGAGACGATTCAGAAACTCTATGACACACTGACTGGTATCCAGATGGGCAGAATGGAAGCACCTGAAGGATGGATTCACGAAATCGCATGATAAAAATAAATTCTGAAACAGCTCTGTTTGCCAGGTGGAGCTGTTTCTTTCACAATTTTTGAGAACAGGAGTATTTGAAGCTTATGGGTAAATATTTCGGTACAGACGGCTTCCGTGGCGCGGCAAATAAAACACTTACAGCAGATCATGCTTACAAAGTCGGCAGATTTCTTGGCTGGTATTATGGAGAATGCAAGAAACAAAAAGGTGATTCTACACCGGCAAGAATCGTGATCGGCAAGGATACCCGCCGTTCGAGTTATATGTTTGAGTATTCTCTTGTCAGTGGTCTGACAGCATCCGGTGCGGATGCCTATTTGCTGCATGTGACGACAACGCCGTCTGTTTCCTACGTTGCAAGAATTGATGCATTTGATTGCGGGATTATGATTTCCGCAAGTCATAATCCGTATTATGATAATGGTATTAAGCTGATTAATCAGAACGGCGAAAAAATGGACGAAGAGACGATTTCGCTTGTGGAAGATTATCTTGACGGCAATCTGGAAGTGTTCGGGAAATCTTACAAGGAACTGCCATTTGCAACTGGAGAACATATCGGATGTACGGTGGATTATGTTTCAGGAAGAAACCGTTATATCGGTTATCTGATTTCTTTGGGACTGTATTCTTTTAAGGGAATCCGGGTAGGCCTGGACTGTGCGAATGGTGCATCCTGGAATCTGGCAAAGGCTGTTTTTGATGCACTGGGTGCAACGACTTATGTACTCAATGCCAATCCGAACGGACTGAACATCAACGAGAATGCAGGGTCTACACATATGCAGGGTTTGCAGAAATTCGTTGTTGAGAATCATCTGGATATTGGATTTGCCTATGATGGTGATGCTGACAGGTGTCTCTGTGTGGACGAGAATGGCAATATTCTCACGGGAGATCATATTTTATATATTTACAGTAAATATATGAAAGATCGGGAAAAGCTCAGAAACAACACTGTTGTTACAACTGTTATGTCTAATTTTGGATTATATAAAGCATTGGATGAACAGGGGATTGGTTATGTCAAGACCGCTGTCGGTGACAAGTATGTCTATGAATACATGTCCAAGAATGACTGCCGGCTTGGTGGCGAAGATTCCGGTCATATTATTTTCTCGAAGTATGCAACAACGGGAGATGGGATCCTGACAAGTCTGAAAATCATGGAAGTGATGATTGCCAGAAAATGCAAAATCAGCGAACTTGCGGCAGGTCTGACAATCTATCCGCAGGTACTTGTCAATGTCAGAGTGCAGGACAAATCCAAAGCACAGAATGATCCGGACGTCCAGAATGCCGTAAAAGCGGCAGAAATTGCACTCGGAGAAACCGGCAGAATTTTAGTCCGGGAATCCGGTACAGAGCCATTAATCCGTGTCATGGTGGAAGCACCCACAGAAGAGGCATGTCATGAACATGTGAATGCAGTTGTAAAAGTCATTCATGCAAAGGGTCATGCAATAGAAAATAAATAAAAAATATTCCGGCGTACTGTGTGAAATAGATACGCCGGATTTTAAATAAAATGTTTTTTTGCAGAAGGAGTGTTTTTCATGATGGAAAAAGAAATAAAAATTACAAGACAGCCAGGACTGATGGGCAACAGAATTTCGACAGGATTCTTGCAGAAAGCCTATGAATTTGAATCTGATGTCAAAATTGAGAAAAATAATCAGAAGTACAATGCGAAAGATCTGTTGAATTTACTTTCTGCCGGGATCAGGACTGGTGATGAGATTAAGATTATCACAGAGGGAATTGATGAAGAAGATGCAATACATGCACTTTGTGCGTTTGTTAATCAGGAGGGGAACTGATGTTTTATCATGCCAAAAATTCCAGTATTCAGATCGGCGATACTACTATGGATTATATTTCATTCGGATACGGAAAAAGAAACCTGCTTATGTTACCAGGGGCTGGTGATGGTTTGAAAACCGCAAAGGGTATGGCTCTGCCTTTTGCCATACTTTATCGGAAATTTGCAAAGGACTTTAAAGTATATGTTTTTAGTAGAAAGAATAAACTTCCAGAACAGTATTCTTCATGGGAGATGGCAAGGGATCAGAAATTTGCAATGGATATTCTGGGAATCCAAAAAGCAGATGTGATTGGTGTCTCACAAGGCGGAACAATTGCACAATGTCTTGCGATAGAGTATCCGGAAATCGTAAATCGGTTAATTCTTGCAGTCACATTTGCAAAGCCAAATCCTACGCTGAAAACAGTTGTGAATCAGTGGATTGCATTTGCTGAAAAGAAAGATTACAGAAGTTTGATGGTGGATACTTTTGAAAAATCCTATAGTGAGCATTATCTTCAGAAATATAGAAAATATTATCCGGTTATTACCAGAATTGGCAAACCAAAGTCATTCGACAGATTTATCACAATGATAAAAGCTATAACAGAGCATAACTGTTTTGATAAGCTAGGACAAATTACGTGTCCTGTATTGATTATTGGAGGAAAACAAGATCATATTGTTACTGCAAAGGCATCCGAAGAAATGGCATCCAGAATAAAAAATCACGAATTGTATCTCTATGAAAAATTCGGACATGCCGCCTATGAAGAAGCACAGGATTTTAATCAACGAATTATAAAATTTCTTGAATCATGACAATCAGAGAATACACAACAGAGGACTGTTTGGAAATTACAAAGTTATTCTATTATACAGTTCATAGTATTAATGCAAGAGATTATACAGCAGAACAATTGAACGCCTGGGCAGATGGAAGTCCAGATTTGAAAAACTGGAATGATTCTTTTCTGAGACATTATAGTTTGGTTGCCGTAAAAAATTCCAGGATTGTGGGATTCGGCGATATAGATTTACAGAATGGCTATCTTGATAGGCTTTTCACACACAAAAACTTTCAGAGACAAGGTATTGCATCATCCCTGTGTGATGCATTGGAATCTGCTGTTTCCGGGAGCATTACAACAAATGCGTCTATCACAGCAAAGCCCTTTTTTGAAAAAAGGGGATATGTCATAATTCAGGAACAGCAGGTAATCCGAAAGCAAGTGATCTTGACGAATTATTGCATGAAAAAAATTATTTAAAGTCATATTTCTGAGAAAATTCTTTCAGGATTTTGATAAAAAATTCTTCCAATGGGAGAGTTGCACCGGAGTGCATTCCATCCGGATGGATCATGAAATTCTGATTTTCTAAACAATTCCGTGTAAAATCGTGCGTGTCGATAATTTCGTCTTTTCCGCCGATGATCGTCGCTGTGAGATCTTTATCAAGATCAGAAATCATTGCAAATATTGGCAGATACTCTTTTACATCCCATGCACAGCCAAGTCTAGGTAAATGGATAAATGGCAGAAGACATGGGCTGATCAGTATCACCGGAATCTGATATTTTGCACAGAGTGCTGCTGCGAAGAATCCTCCATAGCTCGTCCCTGTTATCACATCCGGGGACTGGTGTTTCAGAATTATTTCCAAATCTGAGAAAATCTGTGCAGGGGGGATCTGGTCATAGTCCAATGCAGGTGAAATCACTTGATAGCCGAGCTGATCCAGTACTTTTTTAGCTGTATTTTCTGGACTACCTTTATA
>CAMWOX010000151.1 GCA_947175975.1 uncultured Ruminococcus sp. | reverse complement strand
TGACAAACGGTATCGCTTACCGCAGATGGTTGTATCAGTCCAACCCGGGACTCAAGGAGCGGCTCACGGAAAAGATCGGCGATGGTTTCCTGAAAGACGGTGCAGAGCTTTCTAAACTGGCTGTCTTTGCTGATGATGAGGAAGTTCTTCAGCGCATTATGGAAGTCAAGAAACAGAACAAGATCCGCTTTGCAAAGCATGTAAAGCATGCTTCCAAGACAATCCTTGATCCGGACAGCATTTTTGACGTTCAGGTAAAGCGTCTGCATGAATATAAGAGACAGCACCTGAATGTGATGAACATTTTGGCGCAGTACCAGTATTTACTGGAAAATCCGAATGCAGATTTCACGCCCAAGACGTATATCTTTGCAGCAAAAGCAGCATCCGGCTATTATCTGGCAAAGCAGATTATCAAAATGATCTGGGCAATTTCCGAAGAGATCCGCAAGAATCCGAGAATTGCAAACAAGCTCACGGTGCATTTTGTAGAAAATTACAGCGTAACACTGTCTGAGCTGTTAATGCCTGCGGCAGATATTTCTGAGCAGATTTCTCTTGCCGGAAAAGAAGCATCCGGTACAGGCAACATGAAGCTCATGCTGAATGGTGCTGTGACGCTGGGTACACTCGACGGCGCAAATATTGAGATCAAGGACGCTGTTGGTGATGATAATATCATTATCTTCGGTATGAAGACAGAAGAAGTCAATGCAGCGAAGCCGTATTACAATCCGGAGAAACTCTATCACGAGAATCCGCTGATCCGTGACTGCATTAACCGGATGTACAATGGTATCAACGGCTGCAAGTTCGATGAGGTAGCAAATTCTCTTAAGAATGCAGATCCTTATATGGTTCTTGCTGATTTTGACTCTTACAGAAATGCACAGAACTTCAGTTCTGAATGCTACAATGACCAGAAACGCTGGGCAAGAATGTCACTGATGAATACTGCTGGTGCAGGTATTTTCTCTGCTGATCGCAGTGTCAATGACTATGCACGTGACATCTGGGGTCTCTGATCCTGAAATTCGTGTAATTTACAAAATCCTCTGTCGGAAATGGCAGAGGATTGACTTTTTCAGCCAGGTATGATATACTAAGAAAAGTAGCCATGCAAAAATCTCAAAATAAATCAGAACTTAATAGGAGTAAAACATATGAATTTCAATGATTACAAAGAATACATTTCTGAAAAAACCATGATGGGACCAAATAGCGTGAGAATTTTAGAAGAATTATTTTCCAGGTATCCTTTGGAGCTTGCATCTGATGATGAAATTCTTGATCTCGGATGTGGAACAGGTCTGACAAGTCTTGTCATTGCCAAGGAAACTGGAGCAAAAGTATATGCAAATGACCTTTGGGTAAATGCAGAGGATAATGCAAAACGCTTTACCGAATGGGGCATTGGCGAGCAAGTAATACCTGTTTGTGAAGATGCAAATAATCTGCATTTTAACGAAAAGCAATTCAACGCTCTCGTGAGCATTGACTCTTTTCATTATTTTGCAGGGAAAGCAGGTTTTTTTCAAAACAAGATCCTGCCATTTATGAAAGATAAAAGTGCCATTTTAATTGGGATCCCTGGTCTGAAAAATGAATACACAGGTCGAGCAAACGAACTGCTCTCTAACTGGCTAGGGGATGAAGCCTACTTGTTCAAAAGTCCGAATCACTGGAAAGAGATTATTGGCAATCATGATAGAATTGAAACTGTTGAAACATGGGAAATGGGTTGTTTTAACAAAGCGTGGAACGAGTGGCTCACATCCGATCATGAATTTGCTCGTGGCGATAAACAGCACTTTGAAACGATTATCAAGCCATATACTTGCTTTGTAGGTATTTATGTAAAATTGAAATAACTTATCCAAAAACAGAGTAATTTCATTATTTTACAAAAAAATTGATTTCCATGGAGCTTCAGAAATTCTGATTGACAAATTTGCGAACCTGTGCTATAATGGTTTTAATATTTTTGATTTTTCAATTTCAGAAAGGTGTGTTTTGTGCATGATTCAAAGATTACTTGTCGGCGCAGTGATTACCGTTGCCACAACAGCGATTGCAGGCGGCATTTATCTGTCCAGAAAAAAACAGTATGATGCTGAGGGATTCAATGCATTCGGTTATGACAAAGAGGGCTATAACCACCAGGGATTTGACAGAAACGGCTACGACCGGGATGGCTTCGACAGAACTGGTCACAATTCCGGCGGTTACTGCAAAGACGGCTACAACGATGATTATATTGACATCAGTGGTTTTTCCAGGGATTATTATCAGATTGTCTGCGAAGAAATGCAGGAGCTGCTCGACAGTGCCGGAAAGTACCGTGAATCCGGAAAGTATGCAGAATCCGACCAGGCTGTCAGGAAATTTCTTGAAAAAGGTGTCCGGGCGATCATTGCACACTGGAAAGGTGTTTCCTGTTACAAACAGACACTCTATATGAATCTGATTTTCTGCGAAGAACAGGATTTGCTTGCTGCGGATCTTGCTGCTGCTCTTTATGATGCAGATTCTGCATGTATGCCGTGTGATTATGATGAGGAGGACTGCGACTATTCGGATGTGTCGGATGATGAGATGACAGTCAATTTTGAGGCAGTTTCCGGTTTGCTCCGGGAAGTCCGGAAATTTACTTGATTTTAATTACTGGAGGAGATTTTTTTGAGTCATTTATATGATAGCTGGGATCTGAATTATAAAACGCCGTTCGGTGCTGTCCGGAGGGGAAAAATTGTGTATTTCAATATCCGGCTCCCGAAAGAACTAAAACCGGATTTTCCCCCTTGTATCGTGATTTACAGACCAGGCTATAAAGAAAGATTTATGCATCTGCATATTATTGATAAAGAAGAAGATTGTAATGTCTGGGGAACGGGATATATTCCCAAATTTACCGGTGTACATTATTATTATTTCTCTTATACAACGAATGGGCAAAGATTCTATATCAAGAAAACTGCCGGACACATCGGGAATATCAATGATGGTGACATGTTTCAACTGACGGTTTATTCAGAAGATTACAAGACACCGGATTTTCTCAAAGGTGGTATCATGTACCAGATTTTCCCGGATCGTTTCTATAAAAGCGGCAAGGTTCATGAAAATATTCCAGAGGGCAGAGTACTCCGGGAGGACTGGGGCGGCACACCCTATTATAGACCAGATCAAAACGGACATGTCTGGAATAATGACTACTTCGGCGGCGATCTGGCAGGCGTTCAGGAAAAACTTCCGTATCTGCATGATTTAGGTGTGACATGTATCTATTTGAATCCGATTTTTGAATCGCATGAGAATCACAGATATAATACGGCGAATTACCGGAAAGTCGATCCGTTGTTAGGTACAAATGAGGATTTCCAGGAACTCTGCAAGGAAGCATCCAAGCTGGGAATTAGTGTGATCCTGGATGGCGTATTCTCCCACACAGGCGCAGACAGTATTTATTTCAACCGCTATAACCGCTATGATAATCTGGGTGCTTATCAGTCCAAGGACAGCGAATACTACGACTGGTACACATTTTGGAATTTCCCGAATGAGTATGAAGCCTGGTGGGGATTTGAGACACTCCCGAATGTGCGGGAGAATAACAAAAGCTATACGAATTATATCTGTGGTAAGGACGGTGTTCTAAATTACTGGCTCTCTCTGGGAGCTGCCGGATTTCGTCTGGATGTAGCAGACGAATTGCCGGATGAATTTTTAGATAATCTCCGGACAGCTGTCAAGAAAAATAATCCGCAGAAGATCGTGATTGGTGAAGTATGGGAGGATGCCTCCAACAAAGAAGCCTATGGTGTAAAACGTCGTTATCTTCTGGGGAGTCAGCTGGATTCTGTCATGAATTATCCGTTCCGTGATGCGATTATTAATTATATCAAGGGCATGTCCAGCCGAGATTTTCAGAACTGCATCATGACAATTCTGGAAAATTACCCGAAAGATACGATTGATGTATTGATGAATTTCGTGTCCACGCATGATATTGAAAGAGCAATCAACCGTTTCGGTGGTGAATCCTGCGACGATAAATCCAAAGACTGGATGGCAGAACGCTATCTGAATGAATGGGAATACCGCAGAGGAAAAGCGATGCTCCAGGCGGCTATGGCGATCATGTATTTTCTGCCCGGTGTGCCGAGTATCTATTACGGCGATGAAGCAGGCTTGCAGGGTTATAAAGATCCGTTCAACAGAAGATGCTATCCTTGGGGACACGAGGATCAGGAATTGATTGCCTATACAAAAGAATTAAGTCGCATCCGACTTGCTTACAAAGTATTCCGGAATGGCAAAATGCAGTTCCTGCCTGCACAGGATGATGTCATGGCATTCGCCAGAATCCAGGAAACTGCCGGGATTTCCGTACAGATCTATGTAAATCGTTCCCAGCATGAACAGCATGTGGAATTTAAGCCGTGTTCTGAGAATTTTGTATTCGATCAGGTAGAGCGAGGCGTTCTGGAAGAGAATTTTGTAAAGTTACAGCCATTTGATTACGCTGTGATTGTCTGTCGGAATCCGGAGAAGATCCGTAGTGAAGTAAAATAAATCGAAATCCCCTGTTTGGAAGAACAGGGGATTTTTCGTAATTATTACCAATTTTCATGCCCGGAAAATATTGTTTCTTGACATTCTGCACAAATCGTGCTAGAATAATAACAGATTAAATTTAAGCTTATTTTTAAT
>CAMWOX010000150.1 GCA_947175975.1 uncultured Ruminococcus sp. | reverse complement strand
TTACATGCTTGCACATCAGAAAATCAGAAAATTAGATGATTTTTTTCAGGATCTGAACAGCCGTTCTCCCAAAGGTGTTTACTTCTACCGGGTCAACGGCTGGAATCCGGAAATCCATGCATTTATCCGGAATTATTATGACACTGCCAGGAGAACAGGGGTTGTGATTGAGGGCGGCATTCCCAATCCGACCAATCAGAATCTCGCCTATTATCAGGAAATGATGGGAATGCAGTTTCAGATGCAGGAGGCTTTTATCCAGCTCAGTCTCAGAAAATGGCTTCCCCGGATGAATCCCGAACAGAGCAATTCTGTCGCATCTTCCATCTATCATACGCTCAATCAACTCCGGCAGTCCGGTAAGCCGGAAACCGTTCTTAAAAATATTTATATCAAATTCATGTGCTGGCTGTATTATAAATTTGAACGGATTCTTGGTCAGCTCGGCAGTACACAGATCCCGAAAATTCTTTATGAGGGCGATATCAGCAATCATGAATTATTGCTGATTTCCGTACTGGCACATGCCGGAAGTGATGTGATTCTGCTGCAATATCATGGAGATTCCAATTATCTGAAACTGGATGCAAAATCAGAATTATCAGAAAATCTGTCCTTCCCGAAGCTGAATGCTTTTCCGGAATATTTCAGCTTACAACACATCCGGCAGGAATTGCAGGAAGAACTGAACCAGAAAAGATTATATGGTACGCTCCCGGATATTGCGAACTGCACGAATGCCTGGATCTCCGGCAATATCTTTGAAGATATGAAAATACCTCCTGCACAGCGTGGGCAGGATAAGGATTTCTTTTATAACTGTTACTGCCGGGTATCTGGCGTAGAAGAAAAGCAGTCCTACCCGAGTCAGCTTTATCGGTTCTATTCTGATCTGAAAAATGCTGGCAGGAATGTTGTTGTGCTTGACCATGCACTGACACAGCCGGATGCAAGCGAAGTTGCCGCAATCCGGAGAAAAAATCCTGTGAAACTGGAAGATATGATTCAGGATCTGGCAATGAATCTGACCTGTCCGGCAAATTTGCAGCTCCAAAGATTGCTGACCAAAAGCTTTGTCGATACCATGCTGGAAGCATCCAAAAAACCGGACAGTAATTTCAATAAGCTCATGAATCAGGGAATATTTTTATTATGCTGGTTCAAACGGCATCAGTCTGTTCTGTTCCGGAACTGGAAAGCATCCGATATTGGCTGTATGATCTATCTGGGCGGTTGTCAGAATGAGAAAGAAGCCATGTTTTTCCAGTTTCTGGCGAGACTTCCGGTTGATGTTCTGATTCTGATTCCAGACCAAAATCAACACTGCTGTCTGGAAGATTCTCTGCTCTATGAACAGCATTTCGCAGACAGTTTGAATCTTACACATTTCCCGAGAGATATTTCAGAAATCCGTGTCGGCACAACAGCTTATCATGCCGAGCGGGAACTGGATCAGATTTTATACCAGGATTCCGGGATCTATCGCAATCAGCAGTATCAGAAAGCCAATGCTGTCACGCTCCGAACGACTTATGAAGAAATTGCTTTGTATTGGCGTGAGGATGTCAGCATGCGTCCTAATTTTGAGGTCATTGACCAGACAGTAAATATTCCGGTTCTTCTCGCAAAAATTTCTGGTGTCAAAGACGGTGATGTTCATGCTTACTGGGATTCTATCAAAGCACTTATGCCAGAATCGCCTTATGTCATTTACAGACCGCCATTTGTACAGACAGCAGGAACAAATAATCCCTTGAAATCGCATAGTATGAACTTTTTGTCCCGTGGTAAGCTCCAGAGAGAGAAAATCAGAAACGACAAATATTATTCCTATGGATTTCTCAGAGAAGAAATTCAAGAGCATATGCTTGATAAATTACAGCTGATGCTGGATCAGAAGATCATCAAGGGGACTTACGAAAATGGCACAGAATATGATATCATTGCAACAATTCTGCATCTGGATATTAGTCTGATCCGTGAAATTCAGAAATTTGATTTCACGAAGAAAAATCCGAAATTGATTTATATTCTCGCCAATGAAAAAGTGCTGTCTCTGGAAGATAGTATTATTATGGCATTTCTGCATCTGGTCGGCTTTGATATTTTATTTCTTGTACCGACAGGGTATCAGAGTGTTGAAAAATATTTTCAGAAACTAGAAATTGACGAACATAGATCGGAGAGTATCTCTATGATCTTCGTCCGCCGGATCTGAGACGGTATGCCGGAAAACCGGTGAAATCGAACCCGTTTGATAAAATTTTCAAAAAAAAGAGGTAATCTTATGGCAATTAATTTAAAGCATCCCAACAGAGACCAAAACAACACAAATCCCGTGATCGAAACACAGGCATCTTCCACGCAGGTGCTTGACATTCAGCCGGTACAGGAATATAATGTCGTACTGGATAAACAGCAGGTCATCCAGTCTATTGATATGCAGGAAATTGACCAGCTCACCAGTCAGATTTCCGTAGATGATATGGATTCTATCGTGTCATTTGGTTCAGAAGCCGCAGAGGAAATTTCCAAAGCCTCTGACAGTGTACTGAATAATATGAGTCTGAGTCAGATTAATGAATCCGGTGAGATGCTGAAAGCACTTTCCAAAATCATGGATCAGTTCAATATTGATGAACTGAAAGAACCCAAGGGCTTGCAGAAATTATTTAATAAAGCACAGGCACAGATTGAAAAAGTCCTCAAGAAATATAATACCATGGGAGCTGAAATTGACAAAATCTATGTCGCACTCCGGAAATACCAGGAAGAAATCAAGCAGTCCAACAGAAAGCTCAGCACGTTATTTGAATCCAATGTAGAATTTTACCATGAATTAGAAAAATATATCTATGCTGGTGACCAGGGATGCAAGGAGATCCAGGCTGCCATTGATGAAACACAAGCTGAGATCAATGCAACAGGCAACCAGGAATTGCGTTTTCAGCTCCAGTCCTATCAAAACGCTCTTGCATTGTTGGAACAACGTGTACAGGATCTGCGGACGGCGGAAATCGTCGCTATGGAGAGTATTCCGATGCTGAAAACAATGGAGTTCAGCAATTATAATTTATATCGCAAAATGGAGTCCGCAATTATTATCACGCTCCCGGTATTCAAGCAGGCACTGGCACAGGCAATTCTGCTGAAACGCCAGAAGATTCAGGCAGAGGCTATGTCTGAACTGGATGCCAAAACAAACGAATTGTTAATGCGTAATGCACAGAATACCGTTGATCAGGCAAAGGCAACCGCAAGGATGGCTTCCGGCAGTTCCATTCAGATTGAAACACTGGAAAATGCGTGGAGAACAATTACATCTGGTATCGACGAAGTCCAGCAGATTGAATCTGATGCACACAAGAAACGGGAAGAAGATAAAATCCGTTTGCAGGCAATCAAGAATGATTTCAATTCGAAATATCATGTGCCGGACAAGAACAGGAGATAATTTCTATGCCTCGGAATATTTTTGATGAAGTTTACAAGAAATTTTCTCGTCTCATCAAACAACAAAAAACACAACTGGATGAGTTATATGAATTGGAAGAAAAAACAAACCGGCTGTTAATACAGAATAAAAAAAATCAGGAAAAACAAGCAAAAGAAATTGCCAAAACGGTTTCCGGTACTTCGATTGCATCCAGAACGCTTGAAAATGCATGGAAAACAATTACAACAGGCATTGATAATACAGAGTAGATTAAGGCAGATGCACATAAAAAACGGGAAGATGAAAAAAGAAGATTGCAGGCAGTCAAGAATGATTTCAATTCTAACTATCGTATGCCTGACAAGAAAAAGAGGTAATAAATATGCTGGAAAATATTTCTGCTAACATTTTTGAAAAGCTTTCTGAAATTCAAAAAAAAGAACATGTCCGGATTCTCCATGCGGTAGAATCCGGCAGTCGTGCCTGGGGCTTTGCTTCTCCGGACAGTGATTATGATGTCCGATTTATCTATGTCCGGGAACAAGCTGATTATCTGAAATTAAATCCCGTTCGGGATGTGATTGAGTCAGAATTGAATGAAATCTATGATATTAACGGTTGGGATCTGAAAAAAATGCTGATCCTGGCGAAAAATTCTAATCCGACTGTGTTCGAATGGATGTTTTCGCCGATTGTGTACCAAACAACGGATTTCTTTCAGGATAACTGCAAGCCGGTTCTGGAAAATTATTTTTCCTGCAAAGCCGGGATTTATCATTACTGGAATACGGCAAGATCACAGTATCAAAGATACTGCACACAAGGGAAAATCAAACTGAAAAAATATTTCTATGCACTCCGTCCGATTCTGGCATGTCATTGGATTTTGCAATACCACACACCTGCACCGATGTTATTCACAGAGCTGGCAGAAGCCTGTCTGGAGCCGGCAATGCGTCCAATGATCCAGGAATTACTCGATCAGAAAATACATTGTCCGGAATCCGGCACACAGCCTGGTATTCCGGAGTTGGATGCATATATTCACAGAAATCTAGAGCTGATCCAGAAACAGGCGGAATCCCTGCCGGATGACAAAAATCCGGACTGGAATGCCCTGAACCAAGTGTTTTTAGATAGCGTTGCAAATTAGAAAAAATTGCTATTTTTGAACAGTCTGTAAACAAAGCAGAGCTGTTCTAGATAGATGTTCCACTCTTTGCGATTGTGCGATCTGTATACACGATATATAGGGTCGCACCTCGCATGGGGTGTGTGAGT
>CAMWOX010000149.1 GCA_947175975.1 uncultured Ruminococcus sp. | reverse complement strand
ACGGAGCTGATAAAAAATTGTGCATCCGGGACAGTTGAAACAGGCACTACATTTGAAGCGTCTATGTCCAAAGTGAAAGCGATTTCCGGAGCGACTACCTCCGAACTTAAAGACTTAGACGCTGTTGCACGGCAATACGGACGTGATACACAGTTCAGTGCATCCGAGTGTGCAGATGCTTTGACCTATATGGCACTCGCCGGATGGAAAGTTGATGATATGATCAAGGCACTCCCCGGCGTGCTGAATCTGGCTGCCGCCTCTGAGATGGACTTGGCAAAGGCATCTGATGTTGTCACAGACTACATGACTGCCTTTGGTTGGGAAGCCAACAGAGCCGGAGAGTTTGCCGACAAGATGGCGTTTGCTATGGCAAATTCTAACACGGACACAGAAATGTTAGGTGAAGCCTACAAGAACTGTGCTTCAACAGCAGACTCCCTACACTACAGTATGGAAGAAGTAACCGCCGCTATCATGACAATGGCAAACGCTGGTGTTAAAGGCGGTGAGTCCGGCACAGCTCTCAATGCTGTCATGACCAGACTTGCAACAGATACTAAGGGCTGTGCCTCTGCATTATCCGAATACGGCGTAAGCATCTATGATGAAGAAGGGAATATGCAAAGTCTGTCAAGCATCTTGACTGGTATTTCTGATATTTGGAGTGACCTGACAGACGAACAGCAGGCAAATCTTGCAAAAATCATTGCCGGACAACAGCAGTATTCTAGTTTCCAGACCGTCATGAAAGGCTTGTCTGATACTGCCAAAGAATCCGGAAAATCTTTTGAAGATTATACAGAAGCACTTCTGAACTGTGATGGTACGGCGTCTGAAATGGCTGAAACCATGACAGATAATCTGCAAGGCGATCTCAAAAAGATGGAATCTGCTTACCAGGATCTACAGCTTTCTATCTATAATGGTGTCAACAAACCTCTAAGGGATGTTGTGCAAACCATCACCGAGAATGTTCTTCCGGCATTCAGCAATCTTGTCGAGGGTGTTGATGGTGCAGAGAAAGAAGTCAGCGAAGCAATTGGGAAGCTAGCTTCTGTAGTTTTGAAAAAAATAAAAGATTTATTGCCAAAAGTTCTGCCAACGCTATCTAAAATCATACAACAGCTTGTTTCTAAATCAATCAGCAATATCAAGAATCTAGGATATATGCTTGCCAATAGTATTCAGACACTGGCAAGTGATATTATTCCTGCTTTTTCTAGAAACTTCCCGAAATTGATTGCAAGAATTTCCAGTCTTGTCAAGAAAAATCTCCCTGCAATTGTAAACAGCCTGAAAAGAATTATCAAAAATCTGACTTCTGCTTTCAAATCAGTTATTTCAGATATGATTCCTGGGCTTCTGAAAACAGCAGCACAGCTCCTGATGGACGGCGTTCCACTGATAGTCTCGACATTTATAGAACTATTCGGAGCAATTGTAGATGCCTTGCCAGATGTAGTAGAATCTTTAGAAACGGCTTTGTTGCAAATTATAGATGCTATCACAGATTTCTTCTCTAAAGAAGAAAATCTAGATAAGTTGAAAAATACGGGTAAGAAATTACTGGAAAAGATTGCAGTCAGCATGAAAGAAAATGTCGGAGTATTCAAAAATAAAATTCCCGACATTATGCGAAAAATCCGAGACGAGTTAAAGAATGCTGTTCCCAAAATGGCTTCTGTGGCAGACAAAATTATCACTAATATTACTGACGCATTTGACGTAAGCGACAAGTGGCAGGATCTTAAAAATTCTTTTTCCACTATTTTTGCGGGCGTTCCAGAAAATTTAGAAGAAAAATATAGAATTTTTAAAGAAACAGCTACAGAATCATTTGACCGAATCAAAAAATCCGCCGAAAATTTAAAAAATGCAGTAAAAAATTTATTTGATCGCCTAAGAGAGCTGTTGAACATCCACGCCGGTGACGCAAATGACGCAGTCAACGCCATTGTGGATATTGCCGGGGCAATTGCGTCCATCAGTGTCGACGCCGTTAGCAGGGCAGTAGAAGCTATTTCTGATTTCTTGCTATGGATCTCAGGCGACAGCTTCGGAGCTGAAACAACAAGAGATGCTATTATCGGCATTGTCACGGCAATTGCAACATTCGAGACATTGAACGGGGCAATCACTATTATACAAAACCTACCTAATTTGCTATCTGGTCTTTCGGGTGCGTTTACAGGTTTCTGGGGTGTGATCGCCGCAAATCCACTTTTAGCACTGATTTCATTATTGGTTGGTCTGATCGCTGTCTTAGGGAATGTCATGAAAACAAGCGAAGAATGGCAAATCGGTTGGCAGATGATAAAGGATGCCTGGAACGGATTCATAGATAGCATTAGTGAAGGCTACTTAATCTATGAAGAAACTTTCAAAAAGATAAAGGAAAAAGTTACAAACTTCGGAGAGAGCTGGAAAAACTTCTGGGAAGGGTATGGTGCATATCTTGCCGAGGGAATTGAAAATTTTAATGAAAAGATTCAAGCAATTCCAGATAAATTCCAAGAATTAATCAATAATGCTAAAAAATGGGGCGAGGATTTTCTGCTTAACTTTGTGAACGGTGTTAGCGAAAATATCAATCCGCTACACAATACCTTTGAAAGCCTTGGAGAGTGGATTTATGATAGATTCCATTTTTCTACACCTGATAAGGGCGTTTTAGCAGATTCTGACACATGGTTTCCAGATATGATGCAGAATTTCGCAAATGGTATCCGTGAAAATTCGGTACTTGTCATGGATCAATTAGGGAATTTAGCGAACAACATGGCAGAACAATCCCAGAATGCAGGTAATCGGTTCTTGAGTGGCATATTAAATCTGACAGAGAAATTACCTGGAAACTTAGGGATTCACCTGTCAAACACTGTAAACCGTGTAATCGACTTTGGAAGAAATCTACATCAAAAGGCGGATTCTGCCGCTTCTGATATGGTCAATGCCATTGAGAACAGAATCCGTAGTCTGCCAGATAAAATGACTGAGGTTGGTCAAAATTTAGTGCAAGGACTATGGAACGGCATTCAAGGTATGAAAAATTGGGTATTATCTCAAATTTCTGGATTCTGCAATAATATTCTTGACAGTATATTCTCAACATTCGATATCCACTCCCCGGCGAAAACAACTATCTATGTTGGTAAAATGCTGGATTATGGTCTTGCCGGAGGCGTAACCGAAAATCAGGATGAACCTATTCAGGCAATCCGCCAAATGGCACACAATTTGTTAAACGAAACCGCTGTCATCCCGGAGCGGCTGCCAGTACAGCAAACGCAGTTCCAGGCATCTGCAATGCAAAACGTTGCAAATATCAATACACTTTCTGAAAAATTGGATAACATCTTACAGGCAATCGAAAATGGGCAAGTTATCATGCTAGATAGCGACAAACTGGTTGGCGGCACAGCAAACCAGATGAACGCAGCACTCGGAAAAATCCAATTACTAGCAAGCAGGAGATAAATCTATGATAAATGGCATTACATGGCATGGCAAGCATTCCCTGGTGGACTTCGGTGCAACACTGATTGCACGAGATACTAATGTTCCGATAAGAGACCGTGTGACGGAGCGTGTTCCGTACAGCTCCGTTACCTATGATTTTACAGCACTGTTCGGGGCTGACAGCTACCCGGAACGAAAATTGCAGTATCAGTTTGTCATATCGGATGAACATGGTATGCCGACTCTGAAGCAGCGTGTCAATGCATTCCGGCACTGGCTGTATAACTCCAGTGAAAAATCAAAGCTTTGTGACGACCGAGAACCGAAATATTATTTTTATGCTGTTTGCACAGAATTTACCGAAAAATATACAAACGGTGTTATGGCTGAAATTACAGTCACCTTTGCGGCTGATCCGTTCATGATCCCAGATGCTGCACCTGAACAGCTTGCCATCCCGGTATCTGACAGCCGCTATCCGGATATTGATGGGGATGGATCTGTTACTAGTGAAGATGCGGCATTGATCTTATCAGCCGCCGCCAATCTAAATACCGGTCTAGAATCCGGTTTAACAGAAGAACAGGAACTGCTTGCCGACGCAGACCGTGACGGCAGGATCACAGCAAACGATGCGGCATTGATACGAACATTTGCGGCACAATGTGGGGCAGGTATCTGGGACAACAGTCCCAAAGGATGGGTAGATTTCTTGAATCAACAGACCGGCAGACTGTCAGAGGCGATTTAATGTATATTATCGAAATCGAAAATAACGGCGTAACGGAGCTACTGCATGAGATGAATCCCCAGAGTCCGAGGAGAGTTGCAAGCTGCGAGTTCACAGATGACTTAGAGTCCGTGGACTCTGCGACCATCACAATTCACCCACAAAATCCGGCATATGCTAATCTGTACGAGCTAAAGACATTAATCCGTATTATCAATATGAAAACTGGAGAAACCGAGTTTGACGGACGGATTTTGCAGATCTCAGAGGAAAGTATGGATAGTTCCGGAGTGATCAGCAAGACCATTCTTTGCGAGGGCGTATTAGGCTATTTGTGCGACACTGTGCAATTATATCATCACTATCAAGACACTGAAGTAACTGGTTTTCTCGCTAGTCTGTTAGACTATCATAATTATATTATGAGCTGGCACAGTCCAGAGCGTTGTATTTTACTGGGGGCTGTAACTGTACACGGAGACGCAAGCAAAACGACAGCACAGCGGTCTACTATGGACGAAATCAAGGAAAATCTGA
>CAMWOX010000148.1 GCA_947175975.1 uncultured Ruminococcus sp. | reverse complement strand
ATTATGAATGATACAGAAGCAAGAGTAAAACTCCAAGTCGCCGGACAGGAACACCTGCTGAACTGGTATGATACACTTTCTGATCATGCACAGAGTGCTTTATTAGAACAGATTGATGCACTTGATATGCAACTGTTGGATGTATTCCAGGACTACAAACAGAACGGAGAAGCTCCCCGGGGAGAATTATCCCCTATGGGTGCATTGACAATTGCAGAGATTGCCGAGAATCACGACAGATTCGAGGCAGCCGGACTGGATGCCATTCGTCAAGGGAAAGTCGGTGCAGTTCTGCTTGCCGGTGGTATGGGAACAAGACTCGGTTTTGATAAACCTAAGGGCATGTACAATATTGGCTTATCCAAGCCCTTATATATCTTTGAATGCCTGATCCGGAATCTGATGCAGGTAGTTGATCAGGCAGGTGCATTCGTACCGCTGTTCATTATGACCAGTGAAAAGAATGACGAAGATACAAAAGAATTTCTCCAGAGCATGAAATACTTCGGCTACAATCCGGAATATATTCATTTCTTTACACAGGAAACTGCGCCGGCTGTGGATGCTGACGGAAAAATCCTGCTGGAAAGCAAATCCAGGATTGCAACATCCCCCAACGGCAACGGCGGATGGTTCACTTCTCTAGTCAAAGCAGGATTGCTGAACCTGCTTCAGCGTGAAGAGATTGAATGGCTGAATGTTTTCTCAGTTGATAACGTCCTGCAAAAAATTGCAGATCCCTGCTTTATCGGTGCAACCATCCTGTCCGGCTGCGAGTCCGGCAGTAAAGTTGTCAGCAAAGCAGATGCACAGGAACGTGTGGGTGTACTCTGCCTGGAAGACGGCAAACCCTCGATTGTAGAATATTATGAAATGACTCCCGAAATGATTACAAGCCGTGAACCGGACGGCAGACTGTCCTATAATTACGGTGTAATCCTGAATTATCTTTTCCAGACAAAAAAATTAACAGAGTTACTGCATAATCAGCTCCCTGTTCATATTGTCAACAAAGCTGTGCCATATCTTGACAAGAATGGCATCCAGGTAAAACCGGAATATCCGAATGCCTACAAATTTGAATCTCTTGTGCTGGATCTGATTCACTTACAAGACAGTTGTTTATCCTACGAAGTGGAACGCTCCCGTGAATTTGCTCCTGTTAAGAATGCTGAGGGTGTAGATTCCGTCATTTCTGCCAGGGAACTGCTCCGGCAGAATGGTGTACAGCTCTGATTTCATGCAAAAGCTCCCATACCGGGAGCTTTTTTGTTACTCGAATTTGTCAATCAAATGCAACAGAAAATACAGAACATTATCTTCAAAAAGAAATCTCCCTGCTTGCAGAGAGATTTCGGAAATACAAATTATAATTCTGTAATCAAACCAACAATATATTGCAAAACTTTCATGCTGTCAGACAGTGTAAGTTTACCATCACCATCCACATCAGCTGCTCTTCTCTGACTTTCGTCCATCCGTTCCACGCCGACAACGACACGATTCATCAACACAACATCCAGGATACCGACTTCGCCGTCTCCATCTGGATCACCCATTTCCAGTTCTGGACCTGCAAGGTCTGCAACGGAATAGCAAACCTGTGTAACATCAATGTTATTTTCAGCCATAAATTTGCTGACGGCTTCTCCTGCACCAGAATACCAGACAAAATCAAGCGTCACATAATCACCGCAATCACTATTTTCAAACGGATGATATACAAAAGCTTCAATATCTTCTTCTTCCACATATTCAGAAATCATTGTGTAAATGACATCCTTGTCTCTGATTTTATCATCCACATCATAGAAGCACAAATACTCTTCTGCCAGTCCGATTTCTTCCATGTATTCACGGATTGCAGTTTCTACCTGTGGACACTCCGCAGAATCATAAACAACCAGAACTGAATATTCATGGATATATCCATAAAACTTATTGTATTCTCTATTGTAAGATTCGTTCCTGCAAACACGGATCTCTTTCACAGTCAGTTTTTGTTCTTCCACATAATTTGAAATCTTATCTTTAATTTTAAACAATATGCTCATCCATGCATTGTAGGAATAAGCATCAGCCGCCGGATAAACAGAAGCCGACGCTGCTTTTGCCCCCACAGGGAGGAACACACCGCCTGCCACGCTGAGACTGAGCAGAACACTTAGCATTTGCTTTTGGAATTTTTTCATAACAACAACCGCCTTAATAGAAAGGATCAATTTGTTTTCCAACTTACAAATTATAATTCTGTAATCAAACCGACAATATATTGCAAAACTTTCATGCTGTCAGACAGTGTAATTTTACCATCACCATCCACATCAGCCGCTTTTCTCTGGATTTCGTCGACCTGTTCCACACCGGCAACGACACGATTCATCAGCACAACATCCAGGATACTAACTTCGCTGTCTCCGTCCGGGTCGCCTTTTGTTACATCTTCAACAGTATTTACTTCTGCTGGTGCGTCTGTTGTGTCTTCTGTTTCAATCCACGGCGGAAGAATTGGTTTGGACGTTTCAGGATCTATTTCAACTATTGAAACTGTCTGAATTGCATAAGAAACCTGTGTCCGGTCAATGTTATTTTTCACAATAAATTCCGCAAGGATCGTTTCTGTCCGATAACTTCCGACACTACAAACAGTAATTCCGGATGAAACCACATCACCCCAAACTACTTCACCTGGTTTGTAGACACGAAACACTCCATAAAAATCATTTTCATCTGCACATTCACAGATCATATCATAGATTACATCGGGATCTGTAATTTTCGTGGACAGATCATAGAAAATGACATAACTTTCATCAATTCCATTTTCAGACATGAACTCACGCATCATAGATTCCACTTCTGGATTTTCCTGTGCATTATAAGCCACAAAAACAGAATCCGCACAACCGTCCCATGCATCATAATCTCTGAGACCACAGAACACACTCTTTACAGGCAAATTCTGATCTTTCACATATTGCCACATTATTTTTTTCGCATCATACAATACCCGGGAACTCGGACGACTTTCTGTATACCCTAAAACAGGCTCTTCACTTTCTGCACTAACGGAAACAACAGCAGTACATGCGAACGCACTCACCATCATCCCCAAACTCAATGCAAGGCTCAGAAATCTTTGTCGGAAAAATTTTTTCATAGAAACAACTCCTTACTCCCAACTCATATTGGAATTATGAAGATAAAACTGCAAATGTTTTTTTGTAAACCTCGCACCCCAACTAAGAGGTTCTAAATCTGGAAGATCTTCATCTGTTCCATCATACGAACTAGACATAACTCCTAGTGCAGTATACACACGAGTAGTTTCATTATCAACCTTTCTGTCAGTGATTGTATAGACTGGTGAACCACTTTGTCCTTTACTTGAATAAATATCATAGTACAAAACTTCCTTGTTATTAGAATAGCTATTAAGCATACGACCCTCTGCGGAATAAAGAAGATCATTAGCATTATGCTTATTATCAACTACACTTGGACAACCCGTAACATATAAAGGAATATTTGCAAAATCATTCTCACCTACATTGTACGATGTAGCCACTGAAAACTTAGTATAAGACGAAAGATCTTCTTTTACAGTAATCAAAGCATAATCATGTGGTGGGTCAAATTCCTTTTCTGACATATAATAGTCAAATGGTATATGAAGCTCTACAGCAGTCAAATACGTACTAGTAAGTTTTCCATCAGTCCCATAAGTACAAACAGAAGGGAAACGCCACTTTCCATCTTCACAATTGTAGACACAATGTGCCGCTGTAGCAATTTGATGATTCCCCACAATAAAACCTGTTCCACTACCAACTTTCCCATCTTCATAAAAAGTCAAATGAACAATTCCTGTATTCTCAGGTCCATTTGCTACTTTTCTATCATCCACAGCAAAAGTTGATGCTGTGTTTCCTGACATATCCGCATCCGCTGACTCTAGACCTGGAGAAAGTGAGTAAAAAGAAACCTTTCCACCATTCCGATTATATTTCACATAATCTGCCGCTAAATAACTAGCAGCATCACAATCCGGAAAAAATGTTGAAACATTTGGAGCAGAGTAACTTTTTTTTGTAGCTCTTGAGTAATACTTATTACTGTAAGAACTCTCTACTAGTTTTGCCAGAATGCAAGTAACATCTGATTCATCAATAATAAGATTTTTATCAGTATCAAACCGATTATATTCTTTTTCATAGATCAAACCGCCAATAAGATATCTGTCTAATGTAACTACATCTAAGATGGTTACTTCACCATCTCTATCTACATCACACGGGTCATAAGTTGCTGCGGACGCTGTAAACCCTCCACTGCACATAGCAGTCAATGTCATAGTCATTGCAACAAGCAATGCTTTTAATTTCTTCATATGAACATCCCTCCTATTTTATATTCTATAACCTTATTATAGTATCATTGAACTAGAAATGCAAGTCCTTTTAGAAAAAATTTACATTTTTTACATATTTTTCTACTATTTTAACAATACTATCATTCTGCCATTGTGCAAATTTCAAAAAAGCAGAAATCTGCTCGAATTAATCACCCTCTTTCGGAATCTGGATTTGATCCGGATGCATCCATACGAGGGAATACGGGCATCTGGACTGTATGATTCCTCTCTCTCTATTTATAAAACAATCCAGATTCAAAAATGTTGGAAAAAATTTTGTAATTTGTATGAATGCACAAATTCATGATGATATTATATCTCAATTTTGATAAAATCATCTATAAAAATGTAAAAAAGAAACGGCATT
>CAMWOX010000147.1 GCA_947175975.1 uncultured Ruminococcus sp. | reverse complement strand
ATATATTTTGTCGTATTTTACAAAATTTTAATAAAATATAAATAAATTCTTAATTTTTTATGAATTATCAGAACCAGCTCTTGATTTTTTGAAAAAAGATGCTATACTAGAATTAGCACTCTTGGATTGAGAGTGCTAATTTTAAGAAAGAAGATGTTTTTATGGAAACAAAAGCGTTTCAGGCAGAATCTAAAAAACTGCTTGATATGATGATTCATTCTATTTATACGCATAAGGAAATTTTTCTCAGAGAATTGATTTCCAATGCCAGTGATGCCATTGACAAGCTGTATTTCAGATCCCTGACAGATGATTCTGTTGGATTAAATAAAGGTGATTTCTTTATTCGTCTGGATCTGAATAAAACAGATAGAACGATTACAATTACAGATAACGGCATTGGTATGACTGCCGAGGAACTGGAGCATAATCTCGGTACGATTGCAAGCAGTGGTTCTCTTAAATTCAAGACGGACAACAAGCTTGATGCAGATCAGCAGATTATCGGACAGTTCGGTGTAGGATTCTACTCTGCATTCATGGTTGCCAAGCGTGTAACAGTCTATTCCAGGGCATTCGGTGAGGAACAGGCTTACAAATGGCAGTCCGAAGGCGTTGAGGGCTATACAATCGAAGAGGCAGATTCCATGAGCGATCTCACAAAACATGGCACAAAGATCATTCTGGAATTGGCAGAAGATTCAGATGAGGAGAATTACAGCGAATTTCTGGAAGATTTCAGAATCCAGCATCTGGTCAAGAAATACTCAGATTATATCCGTTTCCCTGTGCAGATGGAAATCACACACCGGAAACTCAGAGAGGGGACACAGGATGAATATGATCTGGAAGTGAATCTCGAAACACTCAATAGTATGACTCCTCTTTGGCGTAAGAACCGCAGTGAACTGACAGAAGATGATTATCATAATTTCTATCAGGAAAAATTCAATGATTACATGCCTCCCATGGCATACAAACATGTCCATAATGAGGGTGCAGTCAGCTATGATGCATTGTTATATATCCCGTCCAAAGCACCGTTTGATTACTACACAAGAGATTATGAAAAAGGCTTGCAGTTGTATGCAAATGGTGTTTTGATCATGGAGAAATGTGCAGATTTGCTCCCGGATTATTATAGTTTCGTTAAGGGTCTTGTGGATTCTGAGGATTTGTCTCTGAATATTTCCCGTGAGATGCTCCAGCATGACAGGCAGTTGAAATTAATTGCCAAGAGCATTGAGAAAACAATTCATAATGAACTGATCCGAATCTTAAATAATGACCGTGAAAAATATGAAAAATTCTTCGATGCATTCGGTACACAGATCAAATACGGCATTTGCAGTGATTATGGTATGCACAAGGATGAATTGCAGGATCTGCTGTTATTCACCTCTTCCAAAGAGGACAAGCTTGTGACACTCTCAGAATATGTCGAGAGAATGCCGGAAGATCAGAAAGATATTTATTATGCCGCAGGTAACACGCTGGAACAGATCAAAGCACTGCCCCAAACAGAAGCTGTTCTTGCAAAGGGCTATGAGATCCTGTATTTCCCGATTCCGGTGGATGAGTTTGCTGTCAAGAATATGATGACATTCAAGGATAAGAATTTCAAGTCCGTAACAGCTGCTGATCTGGATCTGAACACAGAAGAAGAGAAAAAGGCTCTGGAAGAGAAGTCCCAAGAGAATAAATCTCTCTTTGAGACGATGCAGAAAGCATTGGAGGGCAAAGTCGAGAGAGTGGCACTTTCCAGCCGTTTGAAATCCCATCCGGTATGCCTGACTAGTGAGGGTGATTTGACACTGGAAATGGAAAAGACACTGAATGCAATGCCGACAGATACTAAAGTACAGGCGAAGCTTGTCCTGGAGCTGAATCCGGAACATCCTGTATTTGAGAAGCTCTCTGCTCTGGATCAGGAAACAGACAGCGAAAAGATCCAGAAATATGCAAAATTATTATACAATCAGGCTCTGCTGATGGAAAACATGCCGATCGAGAATCCGGCAGAATTTTCAAGTCTAATCTGCGAACTGATGTAAGAAAACAAGACCTCCAAGCCTGCCGGATTCCGGTAGGCTTTTGGTCGTTATCATAATGTCATCAGAAAGGGTTATGCTATGTTTGATGCAATTCTGCGATTTTTTGTGAAATTACTTCCGAAACCATTGAAAAATATCTATGATAAATTTGAGGAATTAATTATTTATATCTATTATGGGGTTCTTACAACAATTGTCAACACAATTGTACAATTTGGTATGGATTTATTCATTTTGCCACATACTAATTTAGCAAATTCTATAGAAAATTCTATGCTAGAATTAAGCACTAAATTTAGTATACTAACAAATATTGACTGGGCGAGTCGTATAGAAACTTTTATTTCAACAACAGTTGCTTGGATTGTAGCCGTTATTTTTGCCTTTTATGTCAATAAAAAATATGTTTTCAAGAGCAAAACAGAATCTAAAAAACAGCTTAGATGGGAATTATGGACATTTATGTCTGCTAGATTGCTATCTTTGGCAATGGCGGTTGTCATTATGCAAATTGGTGTGCCTTTCTATAAAATAGATGAGGATACAAAAATTTTCTGGATTTATGCTATTTTTTATTTTGGACAGCAAGTGATTGTGACGCTTGCCAATTATTTCCTGAGTAAATTTATTATTTTTAAGAAGAAAAAAAATCCTGAAAATTCAGAAAGCAGGTAAATTGATGTACAGTTATTCCAGAATGCCGTATTACTATGAGACAGATCAGATGAAAATTGTCCATCACTCCAATTATATTCGTTGGTTTGAGGAGGCAAGAATTGCCTATTTTGACAATATCGGTTATGATTTCGTAAAGCAGGAACGCTCCGGGATTGTCTGTCCGGTGCTGTCCGTGCAGGCAGAATACAGGCACATGATCCGGTTCGGGGATCCGATCCGGATTGACATCAGATTGACGGAATATAATGGTGTACGCTATGGGTTTTCTTACCTGGTCAAACATGCCAAAACAGGACAGATCTGCTGTACTGGTACAAGTATGCACTGTCTGCTGGATTCTGACGGAAAGATTTTAAAAATCCGGACAGAATACCCTGAGACACATGAACTTTTGTGTGAGGCACTGGCAATGGATATGAAGTATAATTTTTTGTAAAATTTATAAATAATTAAACTTTTTGTATAGTTTTAAAGTTTATTTTCCGTCATTTAGCCAAATTGTAACGATTTCACAAAATATATTTGTCGAAAATGTCAATTGTAACCAGACGAAAAATAAGTTATACTAATATTATGGATTTTTAATTAAATCAAAAACTAAAAATTGAGAAAGGAGTTCGCTCCTGAATTTCATCATTCAGGTGCGGAAATTTGACTATGGCTGTAAATGATTCCAGCGAAGCAAAAAATTTCAAGAAACAGTTCAGTGAACGTCTTCAGGACAAGTTCGGCGTTTCCCCAGAGGAGGCTTCCGATCCCCAGGTCTATGAAGTGCTTTCTGCAATGGTTGTGGAAAAGCTTAAGAAAAAACGCCGTAAGTTCATCAACCAGGCATATTCCATGGGAAAAAAGCAAGTGTACTATCTCTCCATGGAGTTCCTCATGGGTCGCTCCCTCAAGACAAGTCTCTATAATCTGGAGATGGTAGATTCCGTGAAAGAAATGCTCTCTGAATTTCATATCAATCTGGATAAGATCTATGAGTGTGAACCGGATGCCGGCTTAGGAAACGGTGGTCTCGGTCGTCTGGCTGCGTGCTATCTTGATGGTATGGCAACACAGGCAATGCCGGCAATGGGTCATTCGATCTGTTATGAATACGGCATCTTCAAGCAGAGACTCGTAGACGGTTGGCAGACGGAAATCCCAGATAACTGGCTGCCCGGCGGCAGTGTGTGGCTCGATCCTAAGCCGGAGAAAGCAATTGAAGTTCACTTCGAGGGCGAACTCAATGAATACTGGGATAATCAGTATCATCATATTTCCCATGTGAATTATAATACTGTCATGGCCACACCTTATGACATGTATGTTTCCGGTTATGACAGCCCCGGTGTATCTGTTTTGCGTCTGTGGTCTGCAAAAGCACCATCTTTCAATATGGAGCTGTTCAACCAGGGCGACTATGCCAAGGCAATCGGTCAAAATTCTATGGCAAATTCCATTTCCAAAATTCTCTATCCGAATGATAATCATACCGAGGGAAAATCACTCAGACTTCGTCAGCAGTATTTCCTCTGTGCGGCAGCTGTCGGTGACATTGTCAACACGCATATGAGCATCTACGGCACACTGGAGAATCTCCATGAAAAAGTTGCGATTCATATCAATGATACACACCCGACACTGGCAATTCCGGAATTAATGCGTATTCTGCTGGATGACTGCGGCTACGGCTGGGAACAGGCTTGGCATATTGTAACAAACACATTCGCTTACACGAACCATACTGTTCTGGCAGAGGCACTTGAAAAATGGGATGTCAATATGGTACGCCATATTATTCCGAGAATTTTCTCTATTATTGTAGAAATCAATAACAGATACTGTCAGTCTCTCATGGAGCGTAACGGTTACGATTCTGCAAAGACAACCAGAATGTCTATTATTAAAGACAATACAATCCACATGGCAACACTCTGTGTGGCAGCGTGCCACAGTGTCAATGGTGTTTCCAAACTGCATTCTGAAATCATCAAGACCGATGTCTTCAAGGATGAAGTGGCTGACACACCACACAAGTTCAAGAATGTGACAAACGGTATCGCTTACCGCAGATGGTTGTATCAGTCCAACCCGGGACTCACGGAGC
>CAMWOX010000146.1 GCA_947175975.1 uncultured Ruminococcus sp. | reverse complement strand
AAACTATACTGGTAAAAAACAATAAGGGGGTTGTTTTTATGAGTAAAAATACCAAAATGAAAACATTAGCATGTTGCATCACAGCTATCACTGCATTTTTCAGCATTCCTTTTTTTTCCGTATCTGCTGTCACAGCTCCTAGACTGAATATCAAAAACGTGACTGTTCAGGCAGAAGATCTGACAAAAAGTCGTAATGTAGGCGTTAATCTTGCTGTCTGTGAAAACGTGGACGGTTTCCGTTCTGGTTCATTCGGAATCCGTTATGACGAAAATCTGGTATACACCGGTTTGCAGGCTCTGACAGTCACAGGAAACGCTTTCGATGTTGTATGCAATCCTGAGGAACATATGCTTTGGTTTTCTGGTGCAGGCG
The DNA here is from genome assembly GCA_947175975.1 of uncultured Ruminococcus sp. GTDB lineage: Bacteria > Bacillota > Clostridia > Oscillospirales > Ruminococcaceae > UBA3855. The sequence goes on along the minus strand of CAMWOX010000146.1, from coordinate 4,482 downwards.
GTACTGCAAAATCTGTTGCAAGTACAATTCAGGATGAAAATATTGCAACACTATATTTTAATATTGCAGAAGAAATTGATGGCGGCGACTTTGCACTGGAATTTGTCTGGGAAGGTCTTGATGGTTCTCAGGCTTCCTGGTATACTGACACACAGACAAATAAAATCGACACCATGCGTGAAAATTCCCTGAATGGAAAGATCAGTTTATTTAATCCTGACAGTGAGGCGATGAGTGAGCCGGAACTCAGAATTAATCCAAATTCACAGAAACAGCTTGAAATTATGAATGCAAGTGGTGATATTCTTTGGTTTTCCAGCAATCCCGAAATTGCAACAGTAGACCAAACGGGACTTGTAACAGCGGTAAGTACTGGAAAATGTCAGATACAGGCTTTTATAAATAACCATATTTTGACATGTGATCTTACAGTTGCAGACGGTTGTTATTATAATATCACGGACAATGGTGCTGTTAATATTACAGATCAGACAACTAAAAATATCATGGAATATCCTGACGCAATCGGCACTGTTACCTGGATTTCTGTAAATCCAGGTATCGTATCCGTGGACAGTGACGGCATATTACATGCTGTCAGCAATGGTGTCACAAATATTCTGGGTACATATAATGGAAAAACATATATGAGAATTGTCAGTGTTCGTCTTGTATCGGAAGAAATCAAAGGAGATGCGGATGGTGACGGCGAAATTGGTGTCACCGATGTTGTTGTATTACAAAAATGGCTGCTTGGTGAGAGTGAACTGCCAAACTGGAAAAATGCAGATCTCCTTGAAGATGGTGTAATCAATATCTATGATCTGCTGATTCTGAAACAGATGCTGATCAAGTAAATTTCTACTAAAAAACAATCCTGGCAAAGAAAAAGCCTCCGGATAAAAATCCGGAGGTTTTCTGCAATTTATTTAATATTTTGAATATCCCATCGGAACGAACAGAACTTTGCCGCTTTACTGATATCAAACATGGTATTATTCATAATCTTTGCAAAATCCAGAAATCTGTAATTCGTTTTCATTTCTTTGCTTCCAATCATATTCTGAATTGCTTTTAGATTCGTATTCGGAGGATTTCTCTGCAATACAATCCCCAGTCTGTGATATTTCTTCATGTATTCAATAATTTCAGATGCCATAATCGGATATTTGTCTGCTACATTGTACACACCCGTGAGATTATTGTCTTCAAATGCTGTTTGGACAAAATTCAGCAGAAAATCCACTAAATTGTGCAAACAGCACATATGGAAACCATATTCTCCGGTACGGTAGATAAATTTTGTATGATCTTTCGGATCTGTAATTTTTGCCTCCAGATTTGCACAAAAATCTTTTGTATAAATCGGAGGAATCCGGAGAATGGCTACCGTCATATCCGGTCTGCGTCCAATATCAGAAGAAAGTTTCTGTTCGGATGACATTTTTAATCTGGCATAATTCGTGACAGGTTTCAAAAAATCATCCTCATGCAGAGGTTCTCTGAATTTGGGAATCTGATAGACCTGTGTGGTGCTGATCAGAATAAACTGCTTGACTTCTGTTGCAATTGCCAGATGATAAATAAATTCATTGCATCTGTCATTTTCTTTCATTTCTGACTCTGAGATAGTATCACCCAGATCATTATCAGCCGTACAAGCAAGATGAATCACTATGTCAAAATGGTACCGTTCCATAATATCAGCATATGCTGTTTTTTCTACCGGGGATGCCTGACAGAATGTAAACCTTGCTTTATTTAGATTATAATTGCTCTGTTTTTTGTCAACTGCGACAACTTCATAGCCTTTTTTCAGGAAGCCAGAGCAGACATGATCGCCCATCAAGCCGCAGCCTCCTGTTACTAAAACTTTACTCATAAATCACCGACTCCTGTTTTCTTACTATGATTCCTGCACATGTTCCAATGCCAGGCTGAAAATACTGCCTACATGAGAATCCGCCAGAGAATAAAATACCGTTTTCCCCTCTTTGCGGCTCTTGACAAGCCTGCCCTGTTTCAGGATTCTCAACTGATGTGAAATTGCGGAAGTCGTCATTTCCAGGCGTTCTGCAATTTCGCTGACACAAAGCTCTTTGTCCAGCAATTCCGCCATGATCCGCACCCTTGTGGTATCTCCGAACAAAGATAACAACTCTGCTATTTTTTCAAATATTTCTGCATCTGGCTGTTCTGTTTCCCTCTTCATTTCACAACTCCAATCCTTTCTATCTGATGATTACTATTATTATAGCATATTATTTGGATTCTGTCAATTTTTTTCTTTGCTTTTTTGACAGATCTGTTCATGGATTATTTACAAATTTCTCTGCACATTTCTGCCGCTTTCTCCGTAATACCAGATAGGGAGTGAAAAATCTATGAAACTCGAAACAGAATACACCCGCATTTTTCATTACTGTCTCAGCTACCTCCGGAATCAGCAGGATGCTGAGGATGCGACACAAGAAGCTTTTCTGCGTTTCTTTCAGCATCCGGAATATCAGGGCAGCTATGAGATCCAGTATTTATATAAAATCGCAAAGAATCTCTGTGTGGACATGCTCCGGAACTGTAAACCGGATCAGCTCCAGGAAGAAATGACAGCATCCAACGAGACAGATATTCTAACAAAAACAGCTTTGCGAATAGCTCTTGCAGAATTATCCGATGAAGAGCATGACATGATCATTCTGCGATATGTGAATCAGGAAAATCTGACAGTGATTGCCAGAATTTTTAATATTTCCCGCTTTACTGCCAGCAGGAGGCTTCATGCCGCCATGCAGAAATTAAAATCCAAACTCAGGGAGGATGCATCATGAAAATCAGCAACCGAAAACTCAAAAAAGCAATCAGAGAACTTTACACAGAACAGCAACCGGAACGGATGCTATTCTTTCTGCAACAGATCCAGAAAGAATATCCTGACCGGAAGAGTAAAACACAAAAAAATATATATTTCTCTATGACAAAATTTGCTGCACCAATCATGGCACTGCTGGTTCTGGGGATCACCACAGGATACAGCTATCTAAGCTATCGAAATGCTTATCAGCCCTATTACCAAACGGAAGAGACAGAACCTGAAAACATTGATTCTACTGAGAAAATCATTTCTGTTTCTGAATCCAGTACACTGGAAAGCAAGACAACAGGACAAAGAAAACAGATTCTACACACAGAAACGCATACACAAGCAAATACAACCAACAATATAGAAATCATACTCACAGAAACACCTGAGAATATTGTGATGACTACGATTACAGAAATAACAGATCCAGCAGAATCGGACGAAAAACCAGAATTTCCAGAAACAAAACAAATTATAATCCCAGAAACACAACCGGAATCTACCATCCAGACAGAAACGGAAACCATCCCCGAAACACAGACTCCTAAGCAGACACTCACAAGGGAAGAAATCTGTTCCCTGCTCGAAGAAGAACCCCGTCTTTCAGAACTTGATTCTGAATATGATATTTATTTTGACAGTATCGGCGACAGCATCATGAGCAATCTGCTTTCTGCCAGAAGCCGGATTATCCCTGAAATTGTATTCTATTTTAGAAAGCCATTGGAACAAAATCCTGTTCTGGATTCTGTCAAAGTACCTGTTTCTATGATTCTGCCGGAGATGATTGACCACCCTGTTTCAGATCTGGAGAATTTCCTGGAAAATGTTTTTCTCATAGAAAGAAATTCTATTTGCTGGGCAGAAGATGATTCCTTGCAATATACTTTTTACACATCTCAAAAATCAGATTTATTATCTGGAGATTTGAAAATCAAACTAGAGAAAGCAGGAAAAAATAATTTCTCAGATTATGATATGATCTACAATTTTGCATCTTTATTGCAATCAGAATATTTTTCACTCTATCATCCAGAAATCGAAAATTATTATTTCTCTATGAATGACCAGGATTATCAGAAAATCGAAAATTTATTCTCAGTCATTAAGCAACATGTTCCACAGGATCATGAACACTATCAGGAATGGCTTGCCGCCGGGACGTATTCCGTGAAATCCAGTCACTTGGTGCAGAACTCTTATGAAATTGCGGAAATTTACCTGGAATATCTGAGTTACTGCTATCTGATTGACACACTCACCTATAAACTAGAACAACAGCTCCCGGAGGAAGCATTCTCTCTGGTTCAGAAATTCAATCAGAACTGGGCAACCCAGGAAAAATATTTCCTGGAACAGGTAATCCCCTATGAATGGGACGAAACCCATCCAGAAGTAGTATGCTTTGAAATGGAATCTGCAAAATGCCGGAGCCTGTTATTACTATTATATTTACAGGATTTTTCTTGACAAGCCCTGATTTTTATGTTATAATTGCTCTATTATCTAAAAATATCTGAAAAAGGAGCATTCATGATGAACCCAAAAAACAAAAATAATAATTCTCTCACCAATCTCAGCAAATTCATAAGTCTGATTCTCCGACACAGTCCGCAAACAAT
>CAMWOX010000145.1 GCA_947175975.1 uncultured Ruminococcus sp. | reverse complement strand
GGATTATGGACATCCACAGTCAGATTTGGGAATGCTTCACAAACAACCGCACCTAATTCACGGCATATTTCCGGAGATTTCATGGGGAATTTTTTATCTGCTCTCTTGGCTTCAATTTTAAAGCTATCTGCATCTTCTAACTGTTCCCTAAGATAGTGCAGTGTTTTTTCTTGAATATCTGTGAAATTCTTCTCACAAACACATGCACGGCAGATAGAAGCGATTCCAAAAATTTTCCTAAGAATCTCAATTACGGCATCCAGATCCGTATTTTCTTCCAGAGGCTCAATATAGATCGTAGACTGTGCGGAGCTGTATCTGAAATTTCCAGTATTCTTTAATCTGTATTTAATCTGCCGGAATAATGCATCCTCAAAACTGTATTTATTCTGCCCTTTAAGAGCCATTTCCCCGAATTTGACCAATATAATTTCTTTCATAACTGACCATCCTTTTCTGAGTATTTTATTTTGTATGAATCAAAGATTCCTGTCCTTTTCTGATTGCTTCTGTCAAAGCCAACAGTTCTCTTTCCGTTGTATGTTCTGAAAAACTCACCCGGATGGCACAGTCTGCAACACGATCCGGAATCCGATAGGCTGACAGAACACCGCTTTTTGCTCCTTTGGAACATGCCGAACCGCTGGAAACATAAATTCCTTTGCTTTCCAGATAGTGCAGCATAATCTCAGAACGAATATTCTTTACTGAGAAGTTCAGAATATAAGGCGAACTCTCCCCTGCTGGATCCGTATCACTGTTGATAGAAATATCTTGCATGTCTGCGAGTAATTGCAACAGATATTCCCGGTTGGATGCAGCATTATGTAATCTTGTTTCAATAGAATCCTGCATATCTGCCACAGCCTGTCCGAATCCACAAATTAGCGGCACGGATTCCGTCCCTGGACGGATTGATTTTTCCTGACTGCCGCCAGTTAAAATCGGTTCTAACCGGATTCCTTTCCGAACATACAAAGCTCCCACGCCCTTGACACCATGAATCTTATGCGAACTAATGGAAAGCATATCTGCCTGTAATGCATTTATTTTTACCGGGATTTTCATATATGCCTGCACAGCATCACAATGTGTGATAATCCCCGGATATTTTTTCTTAATTTTTCGAAATACAGAGCCGACAGGAAGAATCCTGCCTGTTTCATTCTCCGTGAGCATCATACTAATTAAAAATGTCTGATCTGTCACCGCATTGACAAAGTCCTGTGCCTGGAAATGTCCGTTTTGATCTGGAAATATTCTTGTGATCGTATAGCCCTGTTCCTCCAGTTTATTGATTGTATTCCTTACAGATGCATGTTCCACAGCAGAAGTAATAATATGTTTTTTTCTTCTGCCATAAGTACCGGCTGAGCCTCTGATCGCAAGATTATTGCTCTCGGTTGCACCGGATGTAAATAAAATGCATTCGGGATCAGTTCCTAATGAATTGGCTATGATTTTCCTTGCCTGGTCTATTCGGGACTGCGCCTGCAAGCCGAGTTTATGCAGGGATGAGGGATTTCCATAACACTCAGCCATGCACAGAGAAACAGCTTTTGTAACTGTATCAGACGGCTTTGTCGTTGCAGCGTTATCTAAATAAATCGATTCTGCCTGTATGATATTTTCTGAATTTTCCAAAAATAAACAATCCTTTCTGCATAGAATCAGCATTTATATTATAGCATATCCTGTGGCAATTTACCAGTGGTTTTTTGAAAAAAATCCTAAAAAATAATTTTTTTCAAAAAACACTTGACAAAGTAGAATAATTATGTTATAATAACTGATAGTGATTCTCAGAGTCAGAATCCTGAAAAAATTTTTAAAAAAATTAAAAAAACACTTGACAAATTAAAAAAGATATGCTATAATATATATTGTTGAGTGCAAGAGCAAAAAACAAATGCGGATATGGCGGAATTGGCAGACGCGCTAGCTTCAGGTGCTAGTCCTCGCAAGGGGGTGGAGGTTCAAGTCCTCTTATCCGCATTTTGTTTCTGTATCAAAAAAGATAACAGAGTGAAAAAGACCGAGGAATCGGTCTTTTTTGTTGTATCAGGAGATTGAAATTTTTAAGTGAAACCGTAGATGACATTGCTGAAAAAATAATCTGAACCAGGATTTGAACCATGAAAAATCATTTTCAGAACAAATTCAAAGTCAGTCACATAAAAATTTTAGTTAATTTCAGCTAAAACCAGATAAAATAGAATAAAAAACTTGCATAAAGTTTTATAGCCGATTTTGTATATTTCTCACAAAGTGAAGAAATAAATGAAAGCGGCTTTTTTTATTTACGGAAGAAAAATCATATTTATTCCAATTGAAATAAATGGTATTTTTATGTAAGGAGGGAGTCAATGGCGTGGAAGAAACATCTCACACAGGAAGAAAAATCTGCCTATCATGAGAAGAAACAAAGCGAAATGAGTGATTTATTCCAGAGGATTGACGAGGGTGTAAAAGCAGTTTTTGACAGCGAAAAATATAAGGAATATCTCAGGGTAATGTCGAAGTTTACACACTACTCTGCCGGAAATTGTATGCTGATTGCCATGCAGAAACCGGATGCTTCACTGGTGGCGGCTTACGGAAAGTGGAAATCGCTCGGCAGACAGGTCAACAGAGGAGAAACCGGAATCAGGATACTCGCTCCGATGCCATACAAACGGAAACGTGAGGAACAGGCAGAGAACGAAGAAACAGAAGAAATTGACGGAATTGCATTCAAGGCAGTGAGTGTATTTGACGTGTCGCAGACCAGCGGAAAGGAGCTGCCGGAATATATCCATGACCTGGCAGGCGAAGTGGAATCAGAACAGATGACCGCCGTGCTGAATGCTCTTCGGAAAGTAACCGGAATCCCGATCACCTTTGGGAAAATTCCCGGCGATGTTCATGGCTATTACAGTCACAATGAAGACAGGATTGTAATTCAGACTGGCATGAGCGATGCCCAGACCTTAAAAACAGCGTTTCATGAGTGTGCTCATAAACTGCTTCACGATAAAAGAACAGCACTTCCGACGATGCATGCTGACAGAAGTGCAAAGGAAGTCCATGCAGAGAGTGTTGCTTTTATTGTGGCAGAACATTTTGGACTGGATACTTCCGAATATTCATTTCCGTACATTGCCGGATGGAGTGACGGAAAACCACTGAATGAACTGAACAAGGCACTGTCGGAGATACAGCAGGCATCCAGAATACTGACGGATGCTGTCACCCATGCACTGACAGCACTGGAACAATCACAGAAAGAAGAAAATACCGTTGAAACAGAGGAAGAAGATGACCTCAGTTTCAGCGGTATTGCTATGTAAAGGAGAAATTTCATGTTTACAGTATTTGTGAAATATCAGAAAAATTCAGCACTTCTGAAACTGCCATGCGAAGTGCATAAAATCCGAGATGTTCTCAGCAGTATCGGCTGTCATTTTTCTGAAATTCCTGTTCTGACGGATGAAAACGCAGAACTGACTGTGAAAGTCTATCCGTACAGTGAAATGGAAAAAGTTGTGTGTAGCAAAATCACAGAAAACGACAGTCTGATTGACCTTAACACACTTGCAAAATATCTCGACAGACAGTATTCTATCGAAGCGAAAACTGTTCGGGATACAGATGTTTCGGGAATCCAAAATCTATATATGAAGTTGTCCGAACCGAAACAGCCGGAAACTGAAAAATTAGTAATTCATGCCAGATTGGTACGGAAAGAGCTGGATTTTACACCGACTGCCTGTATCGTGGAGCATAGCATTCCTCTTTCACAGGAGGAATTTTTCAGCCTGCGAAACAATCCCCTGCAGGATCATAAAATTATAAAGAAATATCAGGATAATATGTACTGTGACAGTGACGGCATAAGGCACTGTATTCTTGTCTATGACGAAAAGCAGGGTGACGGACTCCTGATTGATTCACAGGGAGCTGACTATGCAAGATATGCACAATATATTCCATGTGCAAGATTGCTTGCGGAACAGTATGAACAGCAGATGGAACAGACTGCTGAATCGGAAGAAACTCCTGAAATCAGTGACTTTTCCTTGTAGATGATGGATGAAAGAAAAATTTGAAGGTATTAAAACAAGAAGTTTCGGCATCGAAATCGAGATGACCGGACTGACCAGAAAGCAGGCGACTGCGATATTCGTTCCGGGTGTGGCTTCTGGATTTGGGTCTCATCGGTGATGAGTTCAAAAACTGTCGGAAACATCTTCTGAAACATCTGGACGGCAATATTGCATGGCGGCATCCGGAAGATGCCATTGCACAGCGTGAACGGCTGAAACAGGCAAGAATCGCCGCCCATCAGCAAACCATTGCATTAAATCAGAACAGCAATGTGAATGATGACAGTAGTTTCGACGAAGATGACGAAACAGAATCTGTCGAAATGGTAATGTAGGAGGGATAGAAAATCATCAGAGTTTTTGACGCATTTTCAGGCATCGGCGGCTTTCGTTCTGGTCTTGAAAGAGCTGGGAATTTTTCATTTGTGGGATGGTGCGAAATTGACAAATTCGCTCAGAAAGCCTATCGTACCTTGTATGATGTAGGGGGTGAGAATTTTTATGAAAATATCAGAACTATTGACGCCAGAGGACTTGCAGACTTTGACCTCCTCACTGGAGGATTTCCCTGCCAGCCTTTTAGTGTCGCCGGAGAGCGGCGAGGCACTGCCGATGAGCGAGGCGATCTGTTCTTTGCACTTGCCGGAATCCTTAAAGCCAAAAGACCTCGCTATTTTATACTTGAGAATGTTCCCGGACTGCTGGGGATTGAAAAAGGGCGGACTTTCGCTAAAATCCTTGCAACGCTTTCAAAATTGGGGTATTGTGTGGAATGGCTTGTGCATAAC
>CAMWOX010000144.1 GCA_947175975.1 uncultured Ruminococcus sp. | reverse complement strand
ACCCAGCACCATGCGTGATGCTCTGAACTATCTTCTTGCTGCTGCCGGATTTGAACATGCCAATTTCCACAGTCTGCGGCACACATTCGCAACAAGGGCTATTGAAGCCGGTATGCCTGTCAAGACTTTAAGCGATATTCTGGGTCACTCTCAGGTACAGATTACGATGGACTTGTACTGCCACAGTTCTATTGACCATATGCGTGACAGCATGAATGCACTGATGGGGATGTTTTAAGCGAAGTGTGGGGCTTTATGGCTCCGCACTTTTTTTTGCAGGACGAATATCTCTGTATTGCAGTCCGCATCCAGTACAATATCATATCTGATTTGATTCATCATAAAAACTCCTTTCCGGGGGATGTTTTTATGATACATTAGATATTCTCATCTATCAATCCACGCTTCGTAGAGTGCAGGCAAAACAAGATAATTTTAAATTTGCAGATTTCTATTCGCAGGATTATCCAGTATTGTTCCAGTTTCTGAAAAGCGTGAACCATGACAGGCACAGTCCCAGGAATGTTCTTCCGGATTCCATTTCAACGCACATCCAAGATGCGGACAACGTTTTTCTGAAATCGTAAGCAGGTTCTTTGCCGCCTCAACTCCGTTGAGGAACAGCTGTGATCTGAGAATCGTTCGGGATGGACTGAAAATATCTGCAAACGCATTCTGCCTGTTCAGTACCCTGTCACACAGAAGCATTGCAGATACCATTGCACCAGTGATTCCCCATTTATTGAACCCTGATGCAACATACAGATTCGGTGTATTTTTAGAATATTCTCCGATATACGGCATATTGTCAAGGCTCATGCAGTCCTGTGCCGCCCAGAAATATTTTTCCTGTGCATGAGGATAATACTTTTTTGCAAAATTTCTCAGTTCTGTCCAGCTTCCGCCATATTTTCCCGTTCTGTGACCGCCTCCGCCAATCAGAAGAAGATTTTCATGATTCCGGAAAGACATGCCTTTGTGATCTTCATCCACATACATACCGTGTACATCCTGTGCATGTTCAAGAGCCAGCACATAAGAGCGATGCTGATACAGTTTCAGAAAATAACTGCCGTGTTTATTCAGAAACGGAAAATGTGTGGTGATGATGATCTTATCTGCATGGATTCTTGCCTTATCCGTAACGGCAGTATTTTTACACAGCTCACGGACAAACGTATTTTCATAGATATGCAGTTTTCCGGCGATTGCTGAAATAAATTTTAGTGGGTGAAACTGTGCCTGGTCTGGAAATTTCACAGCTCCGGCAACAGCAAACGGCAGTGGTAATTTCTCACAGAACTGCACCGGACAGCCGATTTTCTGCAAGACATTTATTTCGTTTTCCAATTTATGTCTGTCATTAATAGAATACACATAATTATCCTGATACTCGAAATCACAATCGATATTCTGACATAGTTCCGTATACTTCCTGAATGCTTTCTGATTGACAGACAAATATTTCTGTGCTGTTTCTATTCCATAATTTTTTACGATTTTTTGATAAATCAGACCATGCTGACAGGTGATTTTTGCCGTAGTATTCTGTGTTGTTCCCGAACAAATTTTTTCCTTTTCAACGAGAAGATAATTCATACCAGCCTGATGCAGAAAATATGCTGTCAGAATTCCTGCTATCCCGCCGCCAATCACGAGTACATCTGCATGAATTTCACCATTCAGTTCCGGAAATGTTGGAAGTATCGTAGTTTCCTGCCATACTGATTTCATAAGTCCTCCTGTATTCGTAACGCCATCTGAGCAGTCTCAAATGGCGTTTGATTGAATCAATATTATCTTTCAAATGGTTCTGTATTCCATACTTTCTGTGATGGTGCCTCTGTTCCTGCAATAATCGGATTTACTTTCTTTTTTCCATGCTTTGCTTTACCTTGAATCTCCGGTACAGGCGACACATGATTATGCGGTTGTATATGTGTATCTTCCGGACGTTTCATTCCCTGTTTTGCCATGTTTCTCACCTCGAAGCTAGTATATGCCATGCGCATCTGTTTATACACGGATTATTTATTTCAGACTGTGCCATACTACAAACAGGAGGTGTATTATGGCAAAAGATTATTTTCATGGCTGGTATTTCAAGTGCATGACCTCGAACAAATCCATTGCGATGATTCCGGCACTGCACAGATGTAACGGCAGAGAAACCGCTTCACTGCAAATTATCACAGATGATGCAACATACAATATTCCCATTCACAATCTGGAATTTCAGGAGTCGCCACTGTTCGTCAGAATTGGCAGCAGTATTTTCTGTGAAAAAGGCATCCGACTGCACATTCACACGAAACAGATTCATGCAGAAGGAATACTCCGGTTCAAAGAACTGACATCAATCCGCTATGACATTATGGGACCATTTCAGTTTGTTCCATTCATGCAGTGCAGACATCGTGTATACAGCATGCGGCACAGAATTGACGGCATTCTTACAGTCAATGGACAGCAGTATATTTTCCGGAATGGAATCGGTTATCTTGAAGGCGATCGTGGATATTCGTTTCCGAGTCAATATCTTTGGACACAGTGCATCTTTCCGAACGGTTCGCTTATGTTATCTGTTGCAGATATTCCGCTGATGGGACTACATTTTTATGGCGTGATCGGTATTGTGATCATTGACGGTCAGGAACACCGGATTGCCACTTATCTGGGGGCAAAACCTGACTATATTCGTCAGAATACTGTCGTGATAAAGCAGGGTGATTACTGCCTGACTGCAAAAATGATTCAGAAACATGCAAAGCCACTGAATGCCCCTGAACATGGAAAAATGAGCCGCATTATTCACGAAAGTTTATCCTGCAAGGCATTCTATCGGTTTGAGCATCACGGGAGAATCTTATGTAAATTTGTCAGCGACAGGGCAAGCTTTGAATTTGAGTTTTAAAGTATATCACTAAATCAAACTGTGATTTTAGAGGTCAACGGAGACAGCTTTGTATGACTGTCTCCATAATTGATTATCCTATCAGTTCATTTGTCGGCGGAAAGCATTGATGATCCCTGCAAATATAGAAAGTGGTTTTATCATTGATACAAGGATATGCTTTACTTTCTGGTGCGATAGTGATTGTACTGAAAAACGGAAGTTGATTTTTCAGTGCGAATAAATCATCATATTTCAGGACAGCCGTGATATGCTGAGGTGGATTTTCATAGAGGAGTACTGACAATAAAAACAGACTATATCCAGCCGGATCATGCTGTGCCTGTGCTGACATAAATGCGATCTGTTTTTCTGCAAGTTCCCTGTACTTTTCCTGTTCTGTGATCTGATACAATCTTACCAGATCATACGTCATGACGGAATTACCGCTTGGAATCGCCCCATCCGTTGTTTCTTTCGGATCCAAAAACAGTACATGATGATTAGGTTCACACAGATAGAAGCCATTGTTCTGATGATCAGCAAATTTCCTGACAGTTTCTGTGCATAATTTTTCCGCAGTGTCCAGATAATCGCTATTCAGTGTAGAATGATACAGTTCCAGCAGAGCGGCGAGATAAAAAGCATAATCATCCAGAAAAGCCTTTTCAGATTGCTGTCCGTTACACCAGCAGTGACAGAGCTGATTCTTATCACACAAATGCATTTCAATAAACTTTTGTGCTTTCTTCGCTGTTTCAAGATAACTCTCCTGATGAGATACTCTGAACAGCATCGAAAATGCAATGATCATCAGTGCATTCCAGGAAAGCAGAATCTTATTATCCAAATGAAGAACTGCACGTTTTTTTCTATAATCATACAGCAGTTTCAATTCCCTGTCAAACGAATGATGCAGATGATTACTTTTCAGAAGATTCAGAATATTTTTTCCTTCAAAATTGCCGTCCGGAGTAATATCGAAACATTCTGCAAATTTTATGCCCTGTTCTTTTCCCAGAATATTCAGGATTTCATCGTAATCAAACGTATAGAATTTCCCTTCTGTACCTTCACTGTCCGCATCCTGTGCAGAATAAAATCCACCTTCCGGCGAAGTCATTTCGCTTAGAATATACTCTGCTGTTTTTTCAGCAGTATCGAGGTATATCGGATGATTTGTCATGCTGTAAGCGGCTGTATAAGCCATGATCAGCAGTGCATTATCATAGAGCATTTTCTCAAAATGCGGTACAAGAAAATATCTGTCTGTCGAATATCTGGAAAACCCATATCCGATCTGATCGAAAATACCGCCTTTCCGCATTTGAAGCAGTGTTGTTTCTATCATCTGTAATATATTGCTGTCTTCGTTCTGTTTTGCATACAGCAGAAGAAACAGCAGATTGTGAGCTGCCGGAAATTTCGGAGCAGAACCAAATCCGCCATACACTTTATCAAAGCTTCCGGAAAACTGTTTTATTGCATCCTCAGTCAGATTTCTTTTTTTATCAGCAGTTTGGAATAAATTTTCTTCCTGCTTCACCAGAGTGGTGATAAAGTCAGCAGATTTTAAAAGCTGATTCCGATGTGTATTCCATTTTTGAGAAATTTCATGCAGCAATTCCAGAAATCCGGGCATACCGTATCTTGAATGCACAGGAAAATACGTTCCTGCGAAAAACGGCTTTTTCTCCCATGTCATAAAAATGCTCATCGGCCATCCGCCATTACCACCGGTCATTGCCTGACAAACGGACATATATACACTGTCAATATCGGGACACTCTTCTCTGTCTACCTTGATGCTGATAAAATGCTGATTCAGGATTTCAGCGATTTCCTGATGTTCAAAACTTTCATGTGCCATCACATGACACCAGTGGCATGTGCTATAGCCGATACTCAGGAAAATTGGCTTATCTTCTGTTCTGGCTCTTGAAAATGCTTCTTCACACCACGGATACCAGTTTACCAGATTTTCTGCGTGCTGCAAAAGATAC
>CAMWOX010000143.1 GCA_947175975.1 uncultured Ruminococcus sp. | reverse complement strand
GATTATCATTATCCATGTTGTTATGAATTGTATCTGAATAAAATCATAGTATCATTATAAAAAATATATATTAAATTAAGATTTTGTCGTATGTTCCTGGAGAATATTTTTTAATGCAGTCGCTGAACTGGTATGAGAACGAATCACCATTGTATTCTTACCAGTAACACTTAAAGCAGTTTTCAGCATTTTATGCGAAACTGTTCCGGTAAATAATACTAATAAATCCGGTGAACCGATTTTATTTTTCAATCCATCACGCATCTGTGTAAATACTTTTGCATGACACTGATAAGATTTGCAAATATCCTTATACTGCCTGGTCATGCAGTCATTTCCTCCAACGATCACAACACTCATAAAACAGATCCTGCCTTTCCGCTTACTAATTTCAGATATTTTTATGTAAATCAAAGATTTTTAAAGTTAGCATAAGCTTACTATATCTAGTATACCAGATGATTTTATATTTGTCAAGTATTTTTTCAGAAAAAATAAAAAAGCGACCAGGATTTTTTCCTGGTCACTTGTATTTCAGAATCATTCTAAAAAATCAGTCAGCATTACTTCTTGACATTGAAAGCTTTCATGCCCGGATATACAGCAGCTGCACCGAGTTCTTCTTCGATTCTCAGCAACTGATTGTACTTAGCAACACGCTCGGATCTGCTCGGTGCGCCTGTCTTGATCTGGCAGGTATTCAGAGCAACTGCGAGGTCTGCAATTGTTGTATCAGCTGTTTCACCGGAACGGTGAGAAGAAATTGCTGTGTAGCCAGCCTTGTGAGCCATCTTGATTGCTTCCAGAGTCTCAGAAACAGAACCGATCTGATTCAGTTTGATCAGGATGGAGTTACCTGCACCCTGCTCAATGCCCTTAGACAGTCTAGCAGTATTGGTTACAAACAAGTCATCACCTACGAGCTGTACCTTATGACCAATCTTAGCTGTCATTCTCTGCCAGCCTTCCCAGTCCTCTTCATCCAGACCATCTTCGATAGAGATAATCGGATACTTGTCAATCAAGGATTCCCAATGTGCAATCAGCTCATCAGAAGTAAACTCTTTGCCAGACTTCGGCTGCTTGTAGAAGCCCTTGCCTTTTTCACTCTTCCACTCAGAAGAAGCAGCGTCCATAGCAATCATGAAGTCTGTACCCGGCTTGTAACCTGCTGCTTCCACAGCTGCCAGGATTGTCTCGATTGTCTCTTCGTCAGAAGACAGATTCGGAGCGAAACCGCCCTCATCGCCTACAGATGTAGCAAGCCCTTTGTCTTTCAGAATCTTAGCCAGGGCATGGAACACTTCTGCACACCATCTCAGAGCTTCCTTGAAAGAAGGTGCGCCAACCGGCATGATCATAAATTCCTGTGTATCAACTGTATTGGTAGCATGTGCACCGCCATTCAGGATGTTCATCATCGGAACAGGCAGGTTTGTACCCTGGATACCACCAAGGAAACGATACAGCGGAATATTCAAAGAAGTTGCAGCAGCTCTTGCAGTTGCGATAGAAACAGCCAGGATTGCATTTGCACCAAGCTTGGATTTTGCAGCACCTGTGCCATCAGCAGCGATCATAGCAGCATCCACTGCATAAATATCAGATGCATCCAGACCAACAATAGCGTCCTTGATTGCTGTGTTGATATTTTCAACTGCTTTCTGTACGCCTTTGCCCAGGTATCTGGACTTGTCACCGTCACGGAGTTCGAGAGCCTCAAACTCACCAGTGGAAGCACCAGAAGGAGCAGTACCTCTTGCAATTGTACCGTCTTCGAGGGTAATTTCAGCCTCAACAGTCGGATTGCCTCTGGAATCCAGAATTTCTCTGCCATACACGTTTACGATTTTCATAAAGCTCATGGGTATTCAAATCCTTTCTTTACGGGAAATTCAATTTTTTGCATCCCGTATATTAAATACTGACTTGTCCGAGCCAGTCTGTTATTATTATAACACACACAAAAAACTTTGTCAATATCCTTTTGGAAAAGATTTATGAAAAATTTACAAATCAATCAGGAGTGCGTCATGATTTTTTGTATCGCTCATGATTTGACTTTTCCAGAAATCCGTGCTATAATGAAATCATGATATTACTAAATTAATCAGAAAGGATTCTGTTATGGCAGATTATCAGCTCGTTGCAAAATTTTATCAGCAGGAACATGCTGATATGTCGGTGATTCAGACTGTCTCTTTCGGATCAGGAAGGAAGTATTTTGTTCTCAAAGACAAAAAACCTTATCTGATGGCAGAGACCGATGCAATTTCCAATTATTTTGACAAAGCCTGTATTTTTGGAAAATATCTCTGTATCGGTACAGGAGACACTGTGATTTTTGTCAATCTGGAAACACTGGGATCAATTTCAATGCAGGTAAATTTTTATTTCGGCTATTTTTTTATCCATGAAAATATGTTATATATTGCCTCCGGAACGGGCATCACTGCTGTGAATGAAAGCATTCAGACAGTCTGGAAGAATGAGGCACTTGCCATTGACGGTGTAGTGATCCATGAAGTATGCAAAAAAGGAAATCAAAAATATCTCCGGATCAGCTGCGAAATGAATCCACCAGACGACTGGGTGGAAAAGCATGTCAGGCTCCGCACAGGTGAGGTACTGTAATTTAATTTTGGTATTTTAAAAAATCTCTTGACAAGCTTAATTTTTTATGTTATCATGATCATAATATCACTATTGCTTATTGCTAACCAAAAATAAACTGAATATGCAGAGAGAGGGATTTTATGCAGAATCTGAAAGTAACCGGCTCAAGAAAAAATATCATGCAGTCGGAATATTATGATCTTATGGCAGATTTATTAAATTCACAGGAAGTCCAGGGATTGAAAAAATACCAGCATCATATCATGACAACCCGATTTCAACACTGCCTGAATGTTTCGTATTATAATTATAAAATCTGCCGTTTTTTTAAATTAGATGCCAATTCTGCGGCAATTGCCGGACTCCTGCATGATTTATACTATTATGACACAAAAGAATATACCAGACGGAAACCTGCTGTCAAACACAGCAAGCATCATCCCCAGAGAGCTTTGCAGAATGCTGAAAAAATCATGGAACTGAATGACAGAGAACGTGACATGATCAGCAAGCACATGTGGCCTGTCAGACTCGCCAGACCCAGATATGCAGAAACTTATCTGATCACACTGGTAGACAAATACTGTGCCCTGATCGAATTTATCCTGCCGCAGCCTGGAAGATTCCGCCGGTTTTGCCGGCATCTGTGTGCCAAAGAACAGAAACTGTGATTTTTTCAGAATTTTCCTCTTGACAAATGCTAGCTTCTGTGTTATACTAGTCTTGTATCCTGACGCTGAAATAAATTTATTAAAGCGAAAGCATATAGCAAATGATTTAGATATTTTTAAAAATATGCGTTTAAATTATGATAAGTCCATGCTATGTCCTTTTTTCAGGATATAGCATTTTTTTATTAATTCAGGAGAAAATGATTTTATGAATCCAGAAACAAGAGTTGCCATTATTGGCATTATCGTAGAAAATCCACAACAGGTGGATGCCCTTAATCAGTTATTACATGAATTTAGTCAGTATATTATTGGCAGAATGGGCATTCCCTATCACAAAAGAAATATTAGTATCATCAGTGTAGCGATTGATGCACCACAAGATCAGATTAACACGCTCACAGGAAAAATTGGCAGACTGGCAGGCATTTCCGCCAAAACAGCCTATTCCAATATCAAGACAAAGGCGGATTCCGAATGAAAAAAAATCAGAATATTGGCACATTAAAACCTGTTTGGAAAGTGATTTTATGCATCCTGCCGATCTTCCTGGGATTCTCGGCTCTCTGTATCGGGCGGATCTGTTATCCCCTGAATGATATTCTGAATGTCATTGGTGCAAAGCTTACAAATTCCGAACCCGAAACAGATAAACAGATTGCGATGATCATATGGAATATCCGTCTGCCCCGGATTCTGATGGCACTGCTGGTCGGTGCAGGACTATCTGTCGCAGGATGTGCTTTTCAGAGTTTATTTGCTAATCCATTAGCAACTCCGGATACATTAGGTGTTGCCTCTGGGACATCATTTGGTGCAGCACTTGCCTTGTTGCTAGGCTGTCACATGATCGGCACACAGACAATCGCATTTGCATTCGGAATCCTTGCAGTAGCTCTGACCTGGCTTAGTGCCGCTGGTAAATCCTCCGGACTGAGTTCTGTTGTACTAGCCGGCATCATGATCGGCTCGCTGTTTTCCGCATTGATTTCTCTTGTAAAATTTGCAGCAGATACAGAATCACAGCTCCCAGCAATTACCTACTGGCTAATGGGCAGTCTGAGCAGTGCCGGATTCTCATCTCTGAAAATCGGCACACCTTGCATTCTGCTGACGATTCTGTTACTTTATCTGCTCCGCTGGCAACTGAATATCCTGCCGCTTGGCGAAGATGAAGCCAAGTCTCTTGGCAGTAATATCAGATTACTAAGAATAATCACAGTTCTATGTGCGACAGCAATGACAGCATCCAGTGTAGCAATGTGCGGACAAGTCGGCTGGGTGGGATTATTAATTCCTCATATCTGCCGGATGGCATTTGGCAGTAATCACAGAACACTAATTCCGGCATGTATCAGTCTGGGGGCATCATTCCTGGTAATCGTTGATACGATAGCAAGAAGCATCTCTGCATCAGAAATCCCGATTTCTGTGTTAACAGCAATCATAGGAGCTCCATTCTTTATTATTCTCATGAGAAAAACAGGAGGCTGGAAATTATGAAATTAGAAATCAGAAACGGTTGTTTCGGCTATCCAAAACAGAAACAGATTCTGAATAAAATTAATTTTTCAGTAGAATCCGGCGATCTAGTCGCCATTCTCGGACCAAATGGTGCAGGAAAAACCACAGCCTCTATGAACCTGCTACCTGAGGTATTAGAA
>CAMWOX010000142.1 GCA_947175975.1 uncultured Ruminococcus sp. | reverse complement strand
CATTACGAAACTACGAGAGACAGGTTTATCGCCGTTTACTATAAAAACTAAAATCATCAAAAAATGGGAAATAATTGCATACAAGTATAGAATGCCGGCAGGACAAACAGGACGCTGTCAAAGCGATCCATCAGTCCGCCGTGTCCGGGCATGATATTGCCGTAATCTTTAATGTCTTTCTGACGTTTAATCACAGATGCCGTCAGATCGCCCAGAACGCTGATTCCTGCACAGACAAGTCCCAGTAATGCCGATTTCAAGCCTTGCAAAATGGTGAAATCCATGCCATTGCATTTTGCATAGATCAGGAAAATCAATGCAAACAGAATCGCATTGCTGATCAGTCCGCCGACAAATCCCTCCACTGTTTTCTTCGGACTGATTTCCGGACAGAGCTTATGCTTGCCAAGTGCAACACCAGCAAAATATGCACCGGAATCAGCAATCCATGCACCGCAAAGTCCGAGAATCACATAAAATAATCCATGCTCTCCGATATTCAACAATAACAGGAACTGGAAAGAATACTGCACAAGTATCATGGATGCGATCATGAATGCACCCTGTTCCACAAGAAAATTTTTCGGATGCCGCATATAATCCCAGAATACAAAAGAAATACAGATCGGCAATAACGCACTCTGAATTGTACTGATCGTCATTCCTTGTACCAAACTTAGT
This sequence comes from uncultured Ruminococcus sp., assembly GCA_947175975.1. Classification (GTDB taxonomy): domain Bacteria; phylum Bacillota; class Clostridia; order Oscillospirales; family Ruminococcaceae; genus UBA3855. The sequence continues at coordinate 4,287 of CAMWOX010000142.1, read as the reverse complement.
GTAAACAGTCCTGTCAGGATAATGTTCAGAATGCCGTATGCCAGAACACCCCCTGTTGCAAGCTTAAATTCCAGTCCGCCGATTGCCCGGATCAGTTCAAACAGAATGATACCCACAATCAGTGCCAGTGCGACAGGAAATATAACCGTCTGATGCAGAACTAACACAACAGCAAGAATGATAATCCCGACTCCGGCAGAAATTAACCGTTGTTTCATGCTTAGACTCCCCCGAAGCGTCTGCCTCTGCTTGCATAGTCAATTAAAGCTTTGTTCAATTCTTCCGGGGAAAAATCAGGCCACAAAACATCCGTAAAATAATATTCTGCGTAGGCACATTGCCAGATTAAATAATTGGATAATCGGAGTTCACCGCTCGGACGGATGACCAGATCTACATCCGGCAGACCTGCTGTATATAAATGCTCTGCAATTGTCTGCTCTGTGATTTCCTCAGGATTAATCTTCCCTGATTTCACCAGTTTTGCAATCTCCCTTGCAGAATGTGCAATTTCATCCCGACCGCCATAATTACAAGCCAGCAGGACTGTTAATCTGGAATGATGTGCTGTATCCTGTTCCAGCTTGATCATACGCTGTTTAATATCTTCCGGATATGCATTTTTGTCTCCCAGAAAGATTGCCCGTACACCATCACCAAGATGCATTTGCACTTCGTCCAAATATTCCCGCATGATTTTCAGAATGCCGTCAATCTCATTCTTGGGACGTTTCCAGTTCTCCGTAGAAAACACATAGAAAGAAGCATAGGGAATCCCAATATCTTTGCAATATTGCATGATTTTCTTAAAAGTCTTGCCACCCTCGACATGCCCCAGACTTCTGGGCAAACCTCTTTTTTTTGCCCATCTGCCGTTGCCATCCATGATAAATCCGACATGTGTCGGGAGTACTTCTGGCAGGTCAACAGACTCTGCCTTTTTTTTCATAAAAGCCATTGTACACTCCTGTATTTCTGATCAGAAAATCAGATACTCATAATCTCTTTTTCTTTCTCAGAAACTGCCTTATCAATCTCATCACAATATTTATCCGTCAATTTCTGCAATTTCTTTTCTGCATCTTTCTGATCATCTTCTGTCAGATCATTGCTTTTTTTCATGGCTTTGAACTTATCCAGTGTATCACGGCGGACATTTCTGACGCTGACTTTTGCTTCTTCACCGTATTTCTTGACGCTCTTGCAAAGTTCCTTACGGCGTTCTTCTGTCGGCTGAGGGAATGCCAGACGAATCACTTTGCCATCATTATTGGGCGTAATTCCCAGATCAGATACCTGAATCGCCTTTTCAATCGCTTTGAGTGTAGACGCATCCCACGGCTGGATCATCAGCACACGAGCTTCCGCAACGGAAATAGCTGCCATCTGCTGAACGGGTGTGGGAACACCATAGTAGTCTACCATAATCTTATCCAGGACAGCAGGCGTTGCTCTGCCTGCACGAATGGACGCAAAATTGTTTTGCAGACTGCCCACACTCTTCTGCATTTTTTCTTCTGCCTGTTTCAGTGTTTGTTTCATAATTCATCAAACCTTTCTATTATTAATAATCAATCACGTTTCTTCTGTGATAATTGTACCAACGGATTTGCCAAGTACAGCATCCAGAATATTATCCGGTCTGCTCAGATCAAATACCAGCATGGGGAGCTTGTAATCCCTGCACATCGTAGCAGCCGCCATATCCATGACAGCAAGCTCCTGGTTCAGCACCTGACTGAAACTCAGCGTATCATAACGTTTTGCATCTTCAAACTTGTGCGGATCTTTGTCATAAACACCGTCCACCAGAGTCGCTTTCAGCATAACTTCTGCTTTTGTCTCAATTCCACGCAGAGCAGCCGCCGTATCTGTTGAAAAATACGGATTGCCTGTACCACATCCAAAAATCACAACTCTGCCTTTTTTGAGATGACTCAATGCCTTGTTACAACTGTATGGTTCAGCAATCTGCTGCATCGCAATTGCGGTCTGCACACGCACTTCTACGCCGAGGGATTCCAATACGTCCGCAATCGCCATTGCATTAATTGTTGTTGCAAGCATTCCCATGTAATCTGCACGAGTCCTGTCAAGTCCCTCACTCATACGACCACGGAGAAAATTGCCGCCGCCAACAACAATACCAATCTGCACACCAGCATCCGCACATTTTTGAATGCCTTCACAGATCTTACGGATCACAGTATAATCCAACCCGATTTTTTTCTCTCCGGCAAGAGCCTCACCGCTGAGTTTCAGGAGAATCCTTTTGTATTTCAGTTCCATAATACACAGCACCTCACTAAAATATATACTTTGATTATTATAGCATAATATCTTATGCTTGTCAAGCAATTTTCTGATCACAAAACAACGCTGTAAGCAAATTATAGCCCAGATATATGCCAAATTGATCAATCAGAAAATTTTTCCGGACAAGCACATATTACAAAGAACAGATGCATATTTTTTACTAAATCCAATTTTAAAATGATCATACAGGAGGAAAAAATACAATGAAAATCTTATTATATCACAAAAATCTTTCTGTCAACCGACAGGAACAGAACATTCTTGAAAGAGCCGCACAGAGAAAACATATGCTGAAAAAAACAATTCTATGGGATATTCTATTATTATTCCTGATAGGCATCAGCAGTATGCTGATCTGGATTTTTTCACCTGTTCTGGCACAGATCCCCATGCTGCGGATTTTCATTCCGATTCGCATGAGTGCCTGGGAACATCTGAAATTACTCTATTTTCCAACATTTTTTACTGCACTGACAAGATATTTACTGATGGGAAATCTCCAGAAAGGCATTCTGACAACTTATGCAGAAGGAATTTTGCTTGCCATGAGCATTCTGACAGCCGGGCATTATATCATCGCCGGGATTCTGGGAAAATTATTTCTTCTCACAGATGTTATTTTTTTCTACCTCAGCATGATGATTCTAATCTGGTATCTTCGGACACATGCGGACAGGCAGAAAAAAAACAGTCTGCCGGGATTCTTAATTCTCTTTCTCCTGACAGGCTGTTTTATTTATTTTACATTTCAGATTCCTGGAGAAATCGGCTTATTCCAGGAAATCACTCTGCAATGGCAATAATCTCCACTTCTACAAGTGCATTCTTAGGAAGATCTTTCACGGCAACACAGCTTCTTGCTGGTTTCTCTGTAATATACTTGCCATAGATTTCATTGAAAGCACCAAAATCTGCAATATCTGCAAGAAAACAAGTTGTCTTGACTACTTTGGAGAAATCTGTTCCAGCTGCTGTCAGAACATTCTGCAAATTTTGCATAACCTGTTCTGTCTGTCCCTGAACATCTTTGGCTTCAATATTGCCAGTAGCTGGATTGATTGCGATCTGTCCGGAAGTATAAATCATGCCATTGGCTTTCACAGCCTGGGAATACGGACCGATTGCGGCAGGCGCATTCTCTGTATAAATTTTTTCCATAATAAAAGCTCCTCGCATTAAATTTATTTTACTGATTGATGATTTTAAATCCTTTATTCGTCAATGCCTGACGGATCTGACGGATATGCTCATGATTCCGGGTCTCTAGACCGATTCTCAAAATACAGTCCGTGATCTCATCCCCTTCACTGGCTCTTTCATGATGCAGGGAAGTCACATTCCCCCCCAGATCTGCCAGAATCGCTGAAACATCTTTCAGCTGTCCAGGTTTATCTTCCAGATGGATTACCAGAACATCACTATATCCGGATTTGAGCTGTCCTCTCTTGATCACTCTTGACAGAATTGTCACATCAATATTACCACCGGATACTAGGCAGACAACATTCTTGCCCTTAATATCCGGAATTTTATCAAACATGACTGCTGCAACGGAAACAGCTCCTGCCCCCTCGGCAATTAATTTATGCTGTTCAATCAATGCCAGAATGGCAGAAGACACTTCATCATCTGTAACTGTCACAACATCATCCACATACTGTCTGACAAGCTCGAATGTATGCTCACCTGGTTCTTTGACTTTGATACCATCTGCAATCGTTCCCACTTTATCCAGACATACAATTTCATCACTTTCAAGCGACTGTACCATGGACGGCGCACCGCTTGCCTGAACGCCATAAACCCGGATATTCGGATTCAGATTTTTCAATGCAAATGCCACGCCGGAAATCAATCCGCCACCGCCGACAGGCACAACAACGACATCTACATTCCGGAGCTGTCTGCTGATTTCCAGTCCGATTGTACCCTGTCCTGCAATCACATCTTCGTCATCAAACGGATGAATAA
>CAMWOX010000141.1 GCA_947175975.1 uncultured Ruminococcus sp. | reverse complement strand
TTACAGGACAGCAGGAAAATTCTTGCATTTATTAAAAACAAATTATTTTATCACAAAACAAGTATAAAAATAAATACTGTCAATTTCAGATTCTCCTTTGACATTTTTTTGATTCTTACAAGTTAATGCTAAAACATATGAAAGCATTTTGAAGATTCAAAAAAATGGCTTTTTTCGTTGATTTATCCTAAACTGGAAATTCCAGAACAGGAAAATCGGGGGCAATAGACTAAAAAAAAAAAAATAAACAAATATTAAAAAGTCAGTCAGTCGGAAATGTCGGATTGACTGATTGACTGATTGACTTATTGCAAAATATTTTTTCTTTCTCTTAATAATGCAAATTTAAAGGAGACTATCTTTTTTGGGCGTGGGAGTAACAGGTGTTAGCAGATGTTAACAGTGATAACACATATTAACATTATCTTTTCTGGGCGGGGCGAGATATCAGTGATATCACTGATATCATATAATAAGTTAGTTTTCTGTTCCAATAGTCATGCATTATCATTATTAAGTTAAGAAAAAGAGTCTTTTTACTTCACTGAAAAGAAAATTTCATTTTTCCTTGTTACTATTATTAATTAGATGTAATTCAGGTACACCACACCCAGATTTTAGAATATAGTTTCATATAAATTAAAATTTTATATTGACATATATTTTAAAACATGGTAAACTTAAATTAGAAAGAAATCCTGAAAAAATAAAACTAACGCTTTATGCTTCTAAAATCTAAAGCGTTAGAAATAACTGGAAAGGTAGTGACCTTATGGCAGAGAAAACATACATAGGCTATGTCCGGGTATCCAGTATTGACCAAAATGAAGCCAGACAACTGAAAGCACTGGAGAACTTCGGAAAGCCTATGCATAGAATTTTCATTGATAAGTGTAACGGAAAGAATACTGACCGTCCAGAGCTAAAGAAAATGTTGGACTATGTTCGTGATGGGGATATCCTGGTAGTCAGCGAGTATGCCAGGCTTGCCAGGAGTAGTGCCGACATGCTCCGGCTTGTGGATGAACTTCAAGGGAAAGGCGTGGAAATTATCAGCCTAAGAGAACAACTTGACACAACCACACCACAGGGCAGATTTATCCTGACTGTGTTCGCAGGATTGGCAGAGCTAGAACGTGAAACGCTTCGAGAACGTCAGCGTGAGGGAATTGCCATTGCAAAGGCAGCAGGGAAGTACAAAGGACGGCAACCGATTCCGGTTGACCTAACAGCATTGCAAATGGAATGTAAACTCTGGAGAGAGGGCAAGCAGACAGCCAAAAAAACCATGCAGAAGCTCGGTATGAAGCCGAATCGTTTTTACAGAAAAGTCAAAGAATATGGTTTATGATATATATTAAAATAAATTTTCTATTGACTTTGTATAAAAATTGTGTTACAATATATCCTATCAAAACAGAAAGGAAAGTATTTATGCCACAAACAATAGTCAGAATCTTGATAGATTCTGACTTTATTTTTACGCTAGTAAATCCTCTGTATAAGGGACTAAAACACGTTCTCTCATCACTGTGCTATCTGTGTAAAATGCTCTTGTCTGCTCCCATTCCAAGAGTTTTTCAAAGCTATCCGCATTAGGACGAGGGTAAGCTTTTTTATATTGTTCATCCAGAAGTTCCCTGTAATGGATAGCATCTTCATCTACTTTTCGAGCAACTGTCAGAAATTTATGATGCAATCGCATAAATTCTACTAAATGCGGATAATTTTGTTTCATGAAGTCAATCCAACTCATACCATAACGTCCAATCGGTTCTTCCTCCATGGATGGTTCAAGTCCAACTAGGTTCAGGCTGTAAAGACCGCATATCGGGTTAAATTTGTACCAGAACACTTCTTCTGAGACTATTTTAGACATGTACACAGGAAACCATCTGGTGTTTTCTCCGTTTCTGACTTTTTGTGTAATTTTCCAGCCAAGTACGCCATCCTGGCGCATCATCTTTGTATATGTCAGTTTGTTTTCCAACTGTTCTGGCGGAATCTCCGGAAGTTCTTCATCAGGCACTTGTTCCTGTTGTTCCTCTGTCAATTGCTTCCATTCTCCATCCAATAATAAACTCTAGTACAACAGCAAGAAAGCCTACAACGCCGAAAGCTGTTAATAAATCGCCAACTTTTTTCATATCGTCACCCCCTTTTTTGAATATCAATATTCTTATATAATTGTATCATATATGTTATTATTTGTCAAGTATTTTTCTTATGCTGGTTTCAATCCGTTTGGAACGTACTTTGATTCTTTCCGATCACGTTCTGCACTGACAAGTGACTGTACATAAGTACCACCCATTACTTTTTCTGCCATTGACAGAATCTTATCAGCTTTCTCCAGCTTTTCTTTTTCAGCCTGATAATCTGCTTCTTCTTTCTGGAGTGTTTCTGTTTCGCTATCAATCAAAATATCCACGTTGTGATAATTTTCTTGCGTAATATTAGGATATGTTTGCAATGCCTGACGAGCCTGTTCCAGAGAAAAAATCTTTGATTTTTTTCCCTCAAAAATAATCTGAATTTGTTCTTTCAGGTCATAGAACGATTTCAAATCAGATTTTGTTTTCTCAGCTTGTTTCTCTTTTTCAGAAATGCTCTTTTCCAAATCTGAAAATTCTTTTCGGAGTGTCTTAAGCGTTGCACCAGAATTGATTTTCTGATTCAGTTCTAAAATTTTATCTAGTTCGCTGTCATTCGTCCATGAGAATGGTTTTTCTACATCACGTTTCCGCATTGGGAGAACACCTTTCGAGAATGTAATTGTGTAAAACTGAATTGTCCGAAGGACAATCACACTGGGGGCATCTGCCGGACGTTTTGCTTTTTCTGTATTGATTTTTTTAACAAGCTCATGCTCATATTTCAATTTTGCTCTAATTCTATTTTTGAGTGCGTATTCACTGTAAAATTCCCCTAACGATTTCAGACGAATAAACTGACTACCGTTTGCGGATTTGACAGAAATATATTTTCCGGTCTTGACAGTGTAATTTTCTTTTTTCAGTTTGTCAAGAAGTTCATCAAAATTTTTAGACTGCATCAGAAGCCTGTCAATATCCTGCCGGAGTTTTTCTCTTGCGGAATTGCGAGGAGTCTGATATAACTTTTCAATGTTCCGGATTTGTTCTACATAACATTCTTGGGCTTCAAATCCATTCTCTGCTTCACGATATGGGATTTTCAGTTCATCTAGTTTCGCCTGAACAAAAGATTGCTTATCTGGAGATGCATAATAAAAAGATTTGTAAGGGGACTGTTTCTGCTGTTCCAATATCTCATTTTTTCTTTCCAGTGAAAATAATTTTGTTTTTAGTTGCTGAACATGTCTAGCAGATAACTCTGCATCAGAAATATGTTTTATTTCTCGGAGAGAAGAAATTATTTTTTTCTCATCCTGTGCTTTCTTAAATTCTTCAACTGTCTGATGGACATACTTTGCATTCTTATCTTCTCTTACAAAGCCGTGTTGATTCAAAAGTTTTTCCATGTAAGCACGTTCGTTTTCTTCCCATGCAACAAGACGATTTTGTTTGAAATTTTTTGCACTGAATCCCTGTTCATCAAGTGCAGCTTTCATGGATACTCCTTTGCTCAGACCATTCTTTCTTCCTTGTGTGTAGAACGGAATGAAATCAATATGAAGATGGGGAGTTGCTTCATCCATGTGCAGCACAGCATTGAAAATATGCAAATTTGGATTTCTTTGTCTGAAACTTCTGATATATTCATCCAACATTCTTTGTGTTAGTTTTCCATTCTCACTTCCACAAGGACAAGTCTGACTGTCACCGAACTGGACAACAATTTCATAGAATGCTTCTTCTCGCTTGCCATCTGCAATATGTTGGTAGTAATCAGAAATTTTTCTATCGTTTCGTTTTTGTCTAATGTTGTATTCATGTATTGATTTTTCAAAAAGTTCCTTGTAAGCTTCCTGAACATCCTGTCTGACATAAGTAATATTTTCATGTACTCTGCTTGGGTCAATGTTCTTGGCGATGAACTCTCTGTTGTTATGTTCTACATTTGCCCCATGTTGGATACTTGCTTTTCCCAGTGTAAAACTGATGCTTAACTGACTCATCCATTCAACCTCTTTCTTTTCAGTTAGTGAACATTTTTATCTATAAATTTCCAAAAATCATAGATTCATGACAAAACGGGTAGTGTTTACCCAATACCTGTTTTGTCATACCCTGATGGGCATGTCAAAACAGGGCATTCCGCTCCGCTACATTTATTGGGCAAAGTCTGCGACCTTGACGGCTAGAAACTTCTCACAGATTTTCTTCAAAAATCTATTTTTTCTCCGAAAAAATATCTGTGAGAAGTTTTCTGCTGCTCCGCAGTTGGGAAATTCCCAAACCCTTTTTTATGCCCAGCTTGTAAAACAAGCTTGGATTTTTTTAATTGTTATTTTTTGTTTTTCCAATTTTCTCAAAATAATCTTCCGACGTTTTTTCTATTACATTGATATAAATTGCAAATAATTTAATCAGCAGTGCCGACTCATTTTCGTAAAAATATATCACAACTTGTTCTTCTTCGTTATGCAGAAACTTTCTTCCGTGATTCAGAATTTTATTTTTCAATCTCTCTGCATATATACTGTACTTGTTTGTTGTATCTGCAGCAATATAACTGTCTAGAACAGAAATCAGAGAATTTAAAAATTTTCTTGTCAGGAAAACTTCTACCGCACCACGGTTACTTTTTGGATTTTTATGATTGCTCATGCTGTATCTCTCCTTAAAGAAGTTATAAATTTCTTGGCTACTGATGCTCCATCAGATTCCTATTTGCATTTTTTTCGGAACAAAAATAATTCGTTTTAATCCTTGATAGTTTTGTTCTGTCAACTGCCTGAAAATACAATAAAAAAAGCCAAAGGAATTGACAGGTGTGATTTACCTAACAAAACCTCTGGTTTTCCAGTCAGTCTTTCAATCTATATTTTTCTAT
>CAMWOX010000140.1 GCA_947175975.1 uncultured Ruminococcus sp. | reverse complement strand
TCTGAATCGGAATTGCATTGCCGTTGCCGATCAGCGTGTCACCACCCTCAACAGATGGTAAGTCAATCTGCTCTCTTGCCTCATTGGGAGTATAGAGAAAGTTTCCGATGCCGGTTGTCAGCGTTTCGACTTGTGTTTTATGGTCTGTTCGCAAAATTGCCTTGGTGTTGAATTTCACATGATAGCCGTCTGCCATTTCCTTGTCGGTCAGCAATTTGTAGGCAATTTCTTCTTCATACTGCTTGATGATGTACAACAAGGTGTCTGTCAGAAAGGCTAATTGCTGTGATTCTGCACTTGCATAACTGGATTTTGTGTAATCGCCTATCTGATACGGCTTGACACCGAAAGCCGCCGCTATCTGTAATGCACTGTATTGTTTAATTTCCAGAAACTGACTGTCTGCGAGTTTCATGTTCAATGGCTGTAAGCTGAAACCAGTCGGAACAGGAATGATGCCATAATCCTTACCATTTGCGTATTCCTGAAAGCCTTTTATCAACGTGTCTACATTTTTGTCATTGAGACCGCCTGTATAGTTTAGAACGGCTTTAGCGGTCATGCCTGACTCATAGAGCTTTTTCAGCATTTCTTGCGCCTTGATATTGCTCTGGATTGTGCTGACAAGCTGTTCCTGCATGCTGATCCCCACAATGCCGTCAAGCGTGTTGTGCGCCCTGACATGCAAGACTTCTTCCGAACCAAGCACAAGTAAACCTTTCGGCGTACTATATTGGTAATAGACATCAGGTACATCGGCTAAAATGCAAGCGTTGTCGTACCATACATGAACATCTTGCGGTCGCATTAACCATAATTGTGGAGCTGTCGACTCTCGTGTATCAATCCAAGCATAGGCATTGCCAAAATGATTCCGAAACAGCTCCATTGTACTCCAGAATGCGGAAGCGGTTGTATAGCAGTTCGGACGAATGTTCAGCATTCTGTAATAGGGATGTTCTCTTGCAATCCGGACACCTTGTTTTTCTGTCTGCTGCTGAATTTTTAGCGGTAATTTGCCAATACTTTCAGACAACACCTTCAAACATGCAAAATAAGTCGCCTCGCTAAGAGCATTCTTATCTGTATCTTGTAGCCCCAAAGCTGTAATGAGCTGATTCAGGGAAAGTTCCTGACTTTGCGCAGTTTTTTTTGTCAGCACTTGCTTGAAACTATGGAATATTTTTTCAAAAATTTGTATCACTTCCAGTTCATGAGTTTCAGGAAACTTTCAAGATTTTCATCCAAATTGACCGTTCCTGTTGTGCCGTTCAGCATCATCAAAGCATAGGCATCAATGACAGCGTCCACCGGGTCAATGCGCTTTGTCTCTTGCTTGCGACCATTCTGACGTTTTTTATCTACTTTGATTTCTCCGAAGGAATTGGCGACAACAGCTGCATTGACCATGCTCCATGTCAAAAGCTCGTTTTCTTGGTCGTACTCAAACTTATGTCCCTTAACTTGCAACTGCACTGCACAGGTTGCGTCATTCAGATTCCTTGCTGATTGCGTGATTGCTACCACAGGACATCCAAATGCTTCCAGATCTTCCATGACTCCCCCGGCGTTATGTGGATCAATGCCAATGCCCAGAAACTCCAAGCCCAGCCGTTCTTTTAGCTTTGCCAGATGACCGATAATAAACTTATAGTCATTCATGAAGTCCATTTCGCCGCCTGTTACAGTCAATAAGCCCTGCCGTTCCCATAAGGCATAAGGTGCAAGGTCTGTTTCCTGATGTTCTGCCAGCCGTCCACGAGGCATAAAGCTGTGGCTGTATAAATAATAATGGTCGTTTCCCATCGGGAACAGCAATGCAATACTTGTCAGGTCGCCGCTGCTGGATAAGTCAACACCAACAAAACATTGTTTGTAAGTTTGTGCAATTTCCTGAATTTTTCGTCTGGATGCACAAAGTTTCCATGCTTCCGGATTGATAAATTGGTCATTCGTGTTTTTGACCCATAAATTTAGGGATTTGCACAGAAAGTCAGCCAGATCATCTCCGCCTATATCCCTGGCAGTCTGTGCATCCTGCCGAAGAATTTCCATGCGCTGCGGATCTGCACAAGTAAATGGACACGCTTTGATCCAGTTTCTTTCGTCCCAGATGTCATCCTCATCATCTAGACAGTAAATATCCGCAAAGAAATCATTCGCCGTATGCACTCCCATTAAAATATCACGGGCGTATTTGTCTATTTCATAGCAGAAAGAATTTAGACGTTTCCCTCTGGTGGTAATCATAGAAATTAACGTCTCCGGCAAAGACCGAGTGCCGTTATACATCGCTTTATAAATAGAATTATCACGCATTTGATGTATTTCATCCAGTGAACAGAATATTGGTCTGAAACCGTCATCAGCTCCGGAATCACGGCTTACTGCTTCGATCGTGCAATTTGTATTTAATGCCGTAATCAAATGCTTGTATTCTTGAATTTTGAATAATTCTGCCAGATCGCTATCCGCTTGTATGAATTTTGCCATTTCTTCCCACGCAATTTTGGCTTGTTTCCTTTTTGGTGCTGCTGTGAATAATTTTCCGTGATGATAACCAGAAAAGCCAGCTATATATGTTCCTAAAATACCATTTTCCATAGATTTCCCCTGTTGTCTTGAAATAGATTTATAACGCCGTCTAAAGCGTCTTTTATGATTGGCTGACTTCTTCCAGCCAAACGTGCAGCCAATGTCAAATGCCTGCCATTCCATCAGTCTCAGCGGTTTCGGCGCATCCCCCTCAGCGATTGTTAAAATTTCAGCATATTCTAAAATTCGTTCCGATGATTCACAATCCCAGTAATAAGGAAAATCTTCTGTGTTCTGCCGTTTCAGGTCATTCAGATGACGTTCACAGGCAAGTCGGTGAAACTTCCCACTGATGATCTGACCAGAACAGACTTTTTCAGCATAACTTGTGACACGGTCAAACATCATGATCACCAACTTTGACAAATTGAGTAAATTTGCTTTCTTTAGGGGCTTCCGGTGCTGTTGGAACAACAAGCTTACACCTGCTGCTGATCGTTAAGCCTAAGCTGGCTGCTGTCGTGTGTGCTTGTTTAAAATATCGCTCCTGACGTTTATCTAACTTGTCCATCATCTTCGCCCATTCTGACATGTCTGCTAATTCTCCGTTCTTTGGTTTGCATTTCTGGGCGGTTCTGATGTCCTTGACTGTCTGCTGATACAGATCTTCTGCCGTGACATAGTGAGCCAACGTCTCCACATCTGTTTCTCCTAAGATATTGATTTTCAGGAGCTGTTCTGCAAGTTCCTGGAAGCGTTTCTTTTGCTTTGCTGTGAGATAAGCTGGTGGTTTAATATGATCTGTACAAGGCTGAACTTCTGTAGATTTCCGTTCTTCTATTTCAGATTTAGTTAAATGCTTTCTGCCTTTTGTCATGATTAAGTTGATCGGTTCTTTTGGTCTGCCTATTGTTATCACCACCAGAAAAAAATTTTTCATTTAGGGAGTTTTTTCTACAATTGAGTCTTCTGTAACCGTTGTCCTCTAATGCGGTCACAGAAATTTAACTGCCCCCCCTATTACAGAAAGTTCCGCATGTCCACTACACTGGACTGTATACTGTGCAACTTTTCCGGATGCCGGAGATTGTGACAGTGCGTGCAGACAGCTTCCAGATTATCCCAGTCAAGCCGGAGATGCCAGCCTTCTTCGGTCTGGATTGGCTTGATATGATGCACCTCGACTGCAACGCCCGTGCATCCGTTATCCAGATGCGCTTCACATTTCCAGCCGACCTGCTCCAGCTTATATCTGCTGAGATTCTTCCAATCCTTTGAATGATAGAACTTTGCATACTTTTGATTTCTCCGACTGTTGTATTTCTTCTGTCGCATGGATTTGTTATGCTGCCGTTTTTCCTGCACAGCCTGTTCAACAATTGGCTTACACTCTGAACAGTATGACATGCCATGCGGTATCAGTTTCTTGCAGCGTGGACAAGGTTTGTATGCCATCTAGTTTCTCCTTTGTCTCTTTCTCCTGATACAACAAAGAACATCCTTATATACAATAGAAAAGACGTTCTTTATTACTTACGTGTTAGGTTAGTTGCAGAGGACGGAATCGAACCGTCTGCCTCAAGGGTATGAACCTTACGAGCTGCCATTGCTCTACTCTGCTGGAAAGTGCTTCTGAGAAACCAGAAGCATAAAGATAAATTAAGAGGGGAAAAGCTGTACCGACTTTTGATGTACTAATTATATATAATTCCTGCAAACAAGTCAATAAAATTCCCAAAAACATGGAATTAAAAAAGCACCCTTTGACAAAAGTCAAAGAGTGTTTTTGCTTTCTCCAATAAGAAGATAGTTCAATGATGCGTGAAACAATGCAGAAAGTTTTATGATGGAAGTAATGTCTGGTTCTGTCTTGTCCAATTCCCAACTAGAAATTGTTCTATGGGACACATACAAAACTTCTGCAAGCGCTTTCTGAGTCATGCTGCTTTGTGTCCTTAAATATCTGATTCGCTGTCCAACGGTTTTGGTTTGCATGTACATCACCTCATGTTTTTTAGATGCACAGCACTTTTCCCTCTTAATTACAATTATAACATTCTTCCACTACAAAATCAATATATTTCTTTTCAGTAAAGTAAAAATTTTTTCTTTTTTTAGTATCATATAAAAGGGTTCGGGCATTTCCCGATTGGCAGAGCCAACAAAAAATTTTTGAAAATAATTATTTCTAAATTGTGAACAGTGTGCCGTCAAGGTCGCAGACTTTGCCTAATAAATGAAACGGAACGAATGTTCTGTTTTGCAAGTTCTGTCAGGAGCGTGCAAAACAGATATTGGGTAAACAGTATCTGTTTTGTTTAAAATCTCTCAAAATCTAATTTTTTAGATTGAAAAAATCGAAAATTTTTCAAAGTTTGAAATTGGAAACTGAAAAAATAATTGTTTCCAAATTATGAACACAAGAAAGTTGCTACTAGTATCA
>CAMWOX010000139.1 GCA_947175975.1 uncultured Ruminococcus sp. | reverse complement strand
TATCCATCCTGCATTCGATAACTGGTAACCCTCATGAATTGCACTGCCCAACAGCTGAAATGCGATCATTCCGAGCAGTGCGGCGATCAAGTTCGAGATTGGACCGGCAATGGCTGTGAGCATCATGCCTTTTCGAGGATTTTTGAAATTTCTGGCATTCACAGGAACAGGCTTTGCCCAGCCGAATCCGCAGAATAACAACAACAATGCACCGAACGGATCAATATGTGCAAATGGGGAAAGCGTCATTCTGCCCTCGTGCTTTGCTGTATCGTCTCCCAGTTTATGGGCTGACCAGGCATGTGCGCACTCATGCAATGGATTGATCAGTAAAATAATCATTAACCGGACGAAATATTCCAATATTTTCTCTGTATTAAAGTTCAGTCCCAAATTTTTGACTCTCCTTTCCGAAAAAATAATACTAGTTTATTATACTACAAAACCAGAAACTTTGCAAGTCTATTTTTCAGAAAATTACAGAAATTTCCGCTGAAAAAAATTTTTTGAAAAATTTTGAAAAAACACTTGCTTTTTTTCAGAAACTATGCTATAATGGATTACATCAGTGTAGAAATCAATGTAGAAAAAAGTTTTTTCACGTGTTTTCTATTCAAAAAAAGGAGGTGTGCAAGATGGCAAAATGTGCAGTTTGTGGAAAGGGTGTTACTTTCGGTAACAAGGTTTCTCATTCACACAGAGCATCCAACAGAACCTGGAAGCCCAATGTACAGCGTGTAAAAGCTATTGTCAAGGGTTCTCCCTGTCATATCTATGTATGCTCCAGATGCCTGCGTTCCGGTAAGGTGGAGCGTGCGTAAGGGCAGTCGCAGTGGAAAACAATCGGGAGCAGATGTTGACAGATAGATAACTTTTGTGACCTGCTCCTGATGTTTCAGATGTTTCGCTAACCGTCACAGGACGGTTATTTTTTTACCCAGAATAAAATATTATAAAAATCCTGTTGACTTTTTGAAATTTTTGTGCTATAATATCTATAACATGGAAATAACAATGACGTAAGATAAAATATGTTTTGATTTCTTGTTATTTTTTTGATTAATTAAATGAGGTGAATATTTTGGCAGAGATGAAACAAAGCCAGCAGCCAATTACAAATCCGGCTCTGGTACAGGCAATGGACGCAATGAAACAGGAACGGAATCAGAAAAATGAAGTCACTTTTGTGAATCATCTGAAAGTCTCCCGTTTCCTCGTTCCTGCTAATGTAGAGAGCGTGCAACAGGCACAGGCAAATCCGGATGGTACAGTAGAACTGAAAGAACAGCCTAAAGTTAGCTTTATTCTGTTCAACAACTCCGAGGGTGAGAAATATTTCCCGCTGTTCACAGATATTGCAGAAATCCGTAAATGGGAGGACATGACCAAGCATCAGCTTGCTGCTATTTCTTACAGAGATCTGTGCCAGTTCTTCGAGAGAACACCAGAACATAATATTGCTGGTGCAGTTGTAAATCCATTCGGACAGAATATCATGATCCCAGTAGAAAGCCTGCTCAAAATCAGAAACACAGAAGCTATTGCACCTGGTACACAGATCCAGATCGGCACACTGAAAGAAGAACCAACAGAATTACTGGATGTACTCAAGGCTGATTTTGCCGAAAAAGAAGAAATTAATAAAGCTTATCTGCGTGTGATGAAACGTGACGACAAGCCAGCTCCTAATTTCCTGCTTGTAATTGATACAGATCCGACAATGGATGATCCTTCTATCAAAGCATTGTTTGACGGCATTGCTGCTACGGCAAGACCACATCTGCGTAATGTAGAGCTTGCAATCGTACCAACCGGAAACAGATTCGGACAGGCTGCACTCCGTGATGCTGTACCGTTCTATGAAAAAGCAGGATCTAGCAGTTCTGGCATTACTATGACAACAAATAATACAAAATAATAAAATTCAAAAATAGAATCCCCGTCCAACGGGGATTTATTTTTAAATTTCCAAAAAATTTTTTTGAAAAACACTTGACTTTTTTTTAAAATATGTTAGAATATATATAACAAGATTTTAGTCTTGATTCTGAAAGAAAGGAAATGCTACTCAGGAAAAATAAGATCAGTTTCATAGAATCTTGATAGAATTTTTCTAATAGGAATTAAATTTATCATTTATATTCCGGTAGTAGGTGCGAAGTTATGGCATATCAGATTACTGATGCTTGCATTAGCTGTGGTGCATGTGCAGACGAATGTCCTGTAAACGCTATTTCCGCTGGCGATGCAAAGTATGAAATCGATGCAGAAGCATGTCTCGACTGCGGTGCTTGTGCAGGTGTCTGTCCGGTAGAAGCTCCCCAGGCTGGCTAATTCTCCGGCATTCATCAAAAATCAATCCATATAATGAACAGTTTCCTGTTATCTTAACTGATAACAGGAAACTGTTTTTTTGTTATTTCGTCACAGATGTGATCTCTTCTTTTGAAAGTGCAACAGAGACTCTTGAACCAATATCTGCTGTTTTGGGTGTATAGTGCAGACCAAGCTCTTTGAAACCTTGGTCTACCTCACATGCAATGTAACCCGTCCGGGATTCTCCTGCTGGAATTTCCTCTGCCATTGCTGAAATTTCATAAAAATCGTAGAGTTCTTTCATAACAGGAATCGTACAGCACACATCTGAATCGTAATCTGTACCATCAACAGTCAGCGAAAAATTATTCAGATAATTCGCTGTAACAGTTTCATCTGTCTGGTTATCAATTTTCACCTGAAAAAACAGAGCCTGTTTACTACTATCCGGCATGATAATTCCCGGATCTTCTGCGGAAACAACTGTAAAATTCATGCCACTGACGTTTGCTTCTTCCCCCAATACACCTGTAATCATTTCAACAGGCGCTTCTGTGGGCGGCGGATTATTCTCATCATAATAATTCACATTTCCGGTATCTTTTTCGCATCCGGCACAGAACAGCATCCCTGCTGTCAGTACCAGACAAATTGCTTTTCTGATTTGCATCATAATCTTATCTCCTTTGTAATATTATAATATACTATTTTTTTCTGTTTTCCATGCTGTAGTTTACTAATTCTGAGATTCCTGAAAAATTCTGACAAAATCCGGGAGCAATCCTGTTCCAGGATTCCCTGATAAATCTCAGGACGGTAATTATACGGCAGAGAAAACATTTTTTCTACTGAAAGCACTGCTCCGCTTTTTGGATCAGACGCACCAAAATATAATGCATCAATGCGAGACTGAATAATCGCTCCTGCACACATCGGACACGGCTCTAATGTGACATACATTGCACAATCCGGCAGCCGCCAGCCGCCAAGTTTCCTACATGCCTGGTCAATTGCTGCCAGTTCCGCATGTGCCAGTGCATGTCTTGCAGTCTCACGCTGATTATAACCCTCTCCGACAATTTCACCTGTACTTCGTCGGACAATGACTGCCCCTACTGGCACTTCCCCCTCATCAGAAGCCTGCTGTGCAAGCTCCAACGCATGGTTCATATAAAATTCTGCATATTTCATTATAAAAACGCTCCTGATTCAGATCAGCATTGTTGTCACGACTATTAATAATACACAACAGATCAGAAATCCGACCATAGGCATTGTCGTAAAAAATGCTGACAGTTTTTCTTGTATATTCAGATATGTGTGATTTTCCGGCATGACACCATTCTGTTTCTTGTGTCTCAGAAACAGCATCCACATGGCAATACCCAGAACGCAAGGCACAAGCAGCATCAGCCACCATTCAACAGAATAGACTGTCTCATACGTTTCCATGCAGAACAAAGCAAACATGTAAATTTCATGTACTATCCGGATGAACACAGCTGACCAGAAACTGCCGGTTTTGATTAAATAATAAGAAACCGTCAGATTTACTAAGCCAATCCGGAGTGCATCCCATATATTATGTGTCAGTGCAACTACAATAACTGCTGTCGCTGTAATAGCAAACATATCCCCAAACTGTCGCAAAGCCTGGAACATACAGCCATGGAGCAGAAATTCTGCCGCCAATGGCAATACAAAAATGGTTGCCAGTATATAAAATATCATTCTATGATCTTCACTGCCGACAGCTTCAGAAATCAATCTGTACTTTTCCAGTTCCGCCGAGCGTGATACTCCTAGCATACCAAGTCCGATACTTAACAGCATGGCAAGTGCAATGCCGCCGAGCAACTGGGAGGGCTTGCGGATATGTGCAGGAACACTCACACAAATCGGTAGCTTGAGGACAGACTGCATGACACATGCAGGAATCAGATATTTCAGAAAATTAGTTAGAAAAGATAACCAGAAGATCAGATTCTGGTCACCATATAAACGACTTTCTCCGAAAAAAACCATTTCAATTTCCAGACGCAGAAAATGCATGATCAACACTGCTATTTTATCCAAGACATTCTCAATAACCAAATAAAGAATCAGTGAATAACCGACAAGATAACCGATTTTACAAAGTACAGCCTGTTCCACCTGAGACGGTGCCTGCATACTGACAGCCTGGCTTTCAGAAAAAGCTGATTCATTCATATTTTTTGTAAACCGGAATCCATAAGGATTCTTTTTTTTACACCTCCATATCCGAAATGCTTTCTGATAATCAGGTGTCTGATAGGGAAAGGAAAAATCTTCCGCAACGTCAATTATTTTCTGTATGACCGTTTCATTCTGCATAATATGCCTCCCTTGCTATGTTTTGATATATCCTGTCTGCCAGCATAGATGTTATAGTTTATATTATAACATATAATTAACGCAGATACAGTATTTAGAGAAAAACATTCTATGAATAAATTGTAAAAATAATATGAATAAATCATGTCGAATGCGTTTGCTTTCTAGAAATCGTTGCCACTCAAATTTATACTAACAGTAATTTACAAACTGTAATTTCTGGTTTTAGAAAATACTCCAAAATTAATAAAATGTTAATAAAAAATTCATTAAAAGTATATTGATTTCCAGGTTTTTTCCTGTTATAATAAATAC
>CAMWOX010000138.1 GCA_947175975.1 uncultured Ruminococcus sp. | reverse complement strand
TAGTATTTTGTTTATAAGTATCCGGCGGTTGATTTCCCGTGATGGATTTTCCGGTATGGTTTTTGTGCCGTGGTTTTTCCGGCACGACTGGGCATGACTTGGCACTGCCCTCTGGAGTATTATTTTTTGACTGTTCTGGATCTTCCTGCGGCACTTCAAAAATTTCATAGATGCACTCGAACTGTCCCCTTGAATTGCGTTCCATGGTTCGTCTGAGATAATGAAACTGCTCCAGTTCGCTGAGTGTGGTTTGAATCGCATCCTTGCCCTCTTTGCAGATGGCAGCAAGTCCGGCAATAGAATAATCCCAGTCTTCCGGGAGTGACAGCATCAGTGTCAGCAGTCCCTTTGCTTTCAGGCTGATTCTCTTGTCACGCAGATGGACATTGCTGACTACAGTATAATCCTTGTTTTTGTGAACTCTCATGACTGACATGATAAATACCTCCATATTAAAATTTTTTGTAGTCTGCTGACTACACAATAGCATAGATTTGATGAAAAATCCAGTGTTTTTTCAAATTTCTACTGATTCCATAATTTACACAGCTTTTTTACATCATATTGCACTTCACTCTTGCAATTTTACGGATTTTATGGTATGATTAAGATAAGAGAAGGGGCTGTATTTTAAAAATTCAGATGCCTTTCAAAACAGTATATTTATATTATAATTCAATTTTGCAAATTTGTCAATATAAAAATTTGCAAATTCAAATTTTTGTAAGTAGTGTATAATTTCGGAGGTGCAATTATGGATATAATGGACAGAATTACTGAGAGATTGAAAGAAATCAACCGGACACAGGCAGATATCTGCAATTATATCGGTATTAATTACAGTGTGTTTACAACATGGAAAAAGCGTGGAACAGAACCACCAACAAAATATCTTATTAAAATTTGCGAATTTTTAAATTTGTCTCTCAACTATCTTTTAACTGGCGAAGAAAAACCGGAAATCTCAACCGAAAAAGAACAGGAAATGTTGAATTTATTTCGCCGTTTGCCGAATGATGAACAGTCAAAACTTATTGGCAGGACAGAACTACTTGTGGAAATGAATACCAACAAATCCGCAGATACTTGAAAATAAAAAGCAACCCACAGCTTTCACTGTGAATTGCTCACGCTTTATTTTAAGTCGGATTTCTTTACAATTTCCTGATATTCGATAGGAATGTCCTTCTTTTTAGCATATTCTTCTGCAAAGGGTGCGCCGTTCTCACCGCCGAATATGAGCAGTAAATTGCTCTCATCAATCATTTTCTCGTCTGTATCCTGATAGCAGAACAGATCATACTGCGTATGTGCCAGTGTCACACTGTCAGCCTTTTCATGAATGGCAAAATAGCGATCCCTGATTTCTTCGGGCCAGTCGGTCGACTGTTCTTCATAGGGGATCATGATGTGCAGTTTTACTTCATTTCCGGCTTTCAGATTCAGGATGAACTCCGCTGCCCACATCGGTGTGCCGTAATCACAGTTGACATAGAAACTGTCATATCCTCTGCAATACAAGTCCCAGACAGTTTCCCAAACTTTCGCTTTGATTGTGGAAAATGGCTTTTCTGATTCATTCCGGCACAATGTCCGGAATTCATCGCCGGATGATAAAATTGTGCATGTCATTTCAGATTCTCCTTTTCTTCTGCTTTGCATCTCAAAAAAATTTCGCAAAATTAAGCATTTCAAGCGAAATTTTTCTGAAATACCGAAATTGCGGAAGATAGAAAAATATTCCTGACGGACAATGACACACATCTGACGGTTAAGCTGCCGACCAGGACAGCAGATTCATGCAGAACTGTTTTCGTTCCATTGAGGAGTGGACATAGCGGTTCAGAGTCAGTTCAATGGAACTGTGTCCGAGAATCTCCGACAGCGTTTTCACGTCAAAGCCTAATGTAACACAGTTTGTTGCAAACGCATGACGCAGAGCATGATAATGTACTGACGGCAGATTTGCGTTATTCAGGACTTTAGAGAACCTGTACTGCATAGTTCTCGGCTCAACAGGCTTAGTTTTTCCCGATAATAAATAAATATTCTGATCAGTCTGGAACTGTGCAAGCATTGCACACAGGCATTCCGGAATCGGAATCTCACGGCAGGAACTGTGACTTTTGGGCGCAGTGATCACTAATTTTGTACGATGTTTGCCAGATGGACACTGGATGCGCTGAATTGTCTTTCTGACGGTCAGAATCCGTTTTTTAAGGTCGATATCCGCCCACTGCAAAGCACAAAGTTCGCCAATCCGGACACCTGTATAAAGTGACAGAGCTGTTCCCAGCGTTGTCAGATTCTGATTTGCTGTGATATATGATTTTAATATTTCCTGTTGTTCATGTGAAAATATCGTAGTTTTGGACTTCTGGCATTTCGGCAGGATAATGCCGTTCATCACGTTCCGGATATGATATTCCCGGCTTGCATAACGGAACATGGACTTCATCAGTACCAGAATATCGGCGATATATCTGGCAGAAAGTCCGGATTTGAGTTTCTGTTCCACAAACTGATAAATCATTTTTGACTTCAGCATACAACACTGGATGTCGCCAAATGCTGGAATGATGTGTTTTTCCATTTTCATGCGATAATTGGCAGCGGTTGATTCTTTCAGTCTAACAGCAGATGTGTGCAGAAACTCAATGGATAATTCTCTGACCGTCATTTCCGTTACAGCGTACTCATCAGCAAGATTTTGTTGTGAAACAAGCAGCTTATATTCCGCTTCTTCACGGCTTTTTCCATAGAAAGAGCGTGTTCTTCTTTTTCCTTGTTCATCTGTTCCCAAAGAAAGACGGGCTTCCCATCGCCCGTCTTTGCGGAGATAGATGCTGTGGCTCATGCCTGATGCCTCCTTTATCTTTCAAAAAATTCTATAAAAAACACTTGATTTCGTTCAGATTTTATGCTACAATAAGAGTATCATAAAATGCTTAATTTTGCGAAAAACCTATGTACAAACCGCTGATCTTTTTTTCTCTCTGTACATAAAAAGAGCGTTCCCTGTACAAACAAGGAACGCTCAGACTGACTTCAGATAATTGTCCAGATATACATGGGTGCCGTCAGTGTGAACAGCAGACCGCCGAAAATAATAGCAATCGGTGTCCATTCTATCTGTCCATGCTTTCGGTAGTCCAAATACAGTGCACCTATCTTAACAAACAGTAAAATTGCCAATATTAAGTCCAAAACAGGGAATACCATAGTATTTACGATAGATTCGACCTGCACTCTCGCAGTTGTCCATGTGCCGGAAACAGCACTTGCAATGTCACCAGCTGCATATACCGAAAGTGACGATACATTAGCAAAAATCAAACTGCTGAAATTAAAATAATAAGGTGGTGTAATATTGGCTGATAAAGTTATGCAGATGCTGGCAGAGGAAACAGGCGGAAGAAGTTATAAAGCACATAAATATGGGCTTGACCACGCTAAACGCCCTGCCATTGATTACAGTGAAGATACTGTAGTATGGGAAAAAATGTCTGAAACTTCACATAATCTTCCGAAATATATACCTCTTAAAAAATTAAGTATTGATTTAGCTGAACGTGGCGAACAATATTTAACATACTTTCTGGACGGTTCTCGTCGTGTGTATAAAGTTGATGACCATTCGTATTCTGTTTCAAGGGACAGAAGTAAAATTTTTCCGATAATTGCAGGGCAAATAGGTGTAGGCTGTTGTAAAAGAGTTGACAGAATAGTCACTCCTGAACAGTTTCATAGAGAAATTGTAATATCCGTTCCCGATATTGCCAATGCTGACGATAAAAGAGGTTTTTTTGAGGGTATGGCTATAAAACTGAGTAATCTTCCTGTCATTCAACGCAGCGGAATAAAAATAAATAGTGTTATTCCTTATGATACCTCCAGAAGCAAACCTGATAAATTTGAGGACAGAGGCACAGCACGCATTCAGGACAGAATGGTTCAGTGTGAAAAAGATATGGTTGCTGAACTTGTAAAAAAACGACTTTTTAACAGCAGAAATTATCTGATTAAAGACGGTTCACTTGAATACAGACCAACGGACGATATAAAAAAAGATGTAAGAAAATTAGCAACGTTTAAAAATGGCTTTAATTATGTTCTTGGTGTTTCAAAAAACTTCAATCCTGAAGTCTGCAAAGATGTAAATGGAAAAGCAAATCCGGGTTATATATCTGAATTACCTCTGTATCACAGAACACCTGTTGCCTATTATTCAAATCCCAAATGGTTCGGTGATATAAACTTTGCTGTTTGGTATATCAGATTAAGAGATGTTTCAAGACCCAGAACCACGTTTGCTGGCATTGTTAAAGTAGAAAAAATGCTTGTTACTCAGGAAGAAAATTCAAAGGGTATTGATAGTGATTTGGTTAATATGCTGAGTGCATTAATTATAAATGAACGAAATCCAGTGTGTTATGGTGCTGATTTATGATGGGCAAATCATCTTTATCCTGTATATCTTACGGAAACTTATGTAAAATCAAAATATCTCAGTGCTGAAAGTTTTCTGCACTTATTTTAGGAGTTATGTATGAAAAATAAACTAATTGGCAGAGTTATTGCTACAGAAAAAAATCCAACAACAATGGATAAATTTACATTCTGGACTGATTCTAACCTTAAACTTCATGCTTTTGATATTGTAAAAGTCGGTCATATTGACGGTTCGTTTTCATATGGAGTTATTGAAAATATATCACATATTGCTGATACTCAAAGTTTTCTGACAAGTTTCATTTTAATATTTCTGGTATATTGGAACTTGCCTCGAGTATTTCATGAATTTTTAAATCTGCAAAAATAATTAGAAGGAATGATTCGATGTTTGATACATTTGTTTATAAAAGAGAAGTAAATAAATCTGTATTATGTAGGGGATTTGGAATTGATAGAAAATATCTTGGATTTTTTACAAGCAGAATTGGTGAATTGAAAAGAGGAGAAAAAAAGCAGATTTTTATTATTTTTAATGGAAAAAGTTATAC
>CAMWOX010000137.1 GCA_947175975.1 uncultured Ruminococcus sp. | reverse complement strand
CAGCTGGACAGTATCACAGACAGCATGGGATTTTGCAAGAGACAATTACGAGAGAATTACTGGTGGCAGCAGATATTTCCAATATTATCCGTTTCAGCTCGGCTTTGTGTTTTTTGAAGAAATCCTGATCAGGATTGCTTATTTGTTCCAGGAAGACCTGCAAAATCTTGTTTTTATTCAGGAAATTTCTGTAATTTTGCTTGCTTCTTCTTATGTAGCAATTTTAAATATGCTGGATCAGATTTTTGAAGACAAACGAATCCGGCACACAGCATTTATTCTGCTTGGATTGTGCATACAGCCCATTATTTCCTGTACATTCCTGTATGGTATTGTTCCGGGATTTGCATTTGCCGCATGGGCGGTCTTTTTCGAAATTCGGTTTCTCAGGTCAGAATCCTGGAAAGGTAAGATCCTGTGGGGGATTTTATCTGCACTATGTGTGACGCTTTCTGTTGTGATTAAATCCAATAATCTAATTGTCCTGGTGGCAATGGTTCTGCTGGCAGGCGTGATGGCCTTTCAGAATAAAAAAACGCTCTGCAATCTGATTCTGGTAGTTGTCAGTGTGATTCCCTGCACACTTGCACCGGATGCGATTGTTTCTATGTATGAAAAACGTGCAGGCACGGAATTTGGAGATTCTATTCCGATGATTTCCTGGTTCGCACTGGGTATGAATGAGGGAATGAGTGCGCCTGGCTGGTATAATTACGGCGCAACCGTCAGCAATTTTGAAATCTGTGAATTTCATGCGGATGCTGCTTCGGAACGCTCTGTGCAAGAAATTAAGAATAAACTGGAGTATTTTTC
Source organism: uncultured Ruminococcus sp. (assembly GCA_947175975.1). GTDB lineage: Bacteria > Bacillota > Clostridia > Oscillospirales > Ruminococcaceae > UBA3855. Next base: position 4,202 of record CAMWOX010000137.1, on the reverse strand, counting down.
AGAGCATAAACAATATCGGAATGATTTCTTCTATAAGAAATATGTTTCTGTCTGGAATGAGACTTCCTATCAGAGTCTTTGGAATAACAAAGTCCGTGGACAGTATAATCCGAAAACAGGTCTTGCGAAATGGGTCTGTGAAGAGAAAGAACCAGAAACAAAACAGTATATGGATTATTTTGCACAGCTTATTTTCATTCTTTGTTTCTGTGGCATCTTGTACTGCCTGAAACAGAAAAACACCTATGCTATGACGATGCCATTAATTGTCCTGGGCGGTATGATGTACCATCTGCTGGCAGAGGCAAAATCACAGTATGCACTGCCTTATTTTATCTGGATGACAGTCTTTGCATCCTGCGGATTTGTATTTCTGATGGATTGGCTGAAGCCGTATCTTTGCGTACAAAACAAATTCAAATTTTTGAAAACAGCAACGGATACAACAACTGCAACAGATACGTGTCACATGAAAAAGCTAGGAGAAGATGAAGATGATGAATCAGCAAAACCAATTGAATCAAAATAAGCTAACAGAATATTTTACTGCGATATTTCGTATCGTCATTGCAGTTTTTATGTTATTTTTTTTGGGTTCTTTGTTTATGCAGGCATTTGTCAGCACAACGGATATGGAATTTGTTATACCAGAACAAGCTGTCAGCTCCGTTGTACAGTACATTCGTGCCCATGGTGAAGGTGTCAATTATCATCAGGATAATGTATTGGCGAATCTGATTTTTCTTGTCATAGGTTTTCTTGCAGTCTGGCTTTTCACACCAAAACATCTGTCACTGCGGGTGGAATCAATTCTGATTGCTGTCTGGACAATTGGAATTGGTATTCTATGGGTTAGTACATCTCAGGTTGCTCCTACTACAGACAGTGAAATCACAGCCAGAGCAGCCATGGATTTCGCAAATGGAAATTATGGACTGCTTACTGGAGAGGAACGCTATTTTCGAAATTATTCTTTTCAACTTGGATTTGTGTTTTTTGAAGAAATTCTGATTCGGATTGCCCATTTGTTCCAAGAAAATCTTTCTGATTTAATCTTCATTCAGAAAATTTTTGCTGTCTTACTTGCATCTGCTTATGTTGCAATTCTAAATATGCTGGATCTGATTTGTGAGGACAAACGCATTCGTCACACGGCTTTCCTCATGCTTGTTTTTTGTGTACAACCGATTCTTACTTGTTCATTTCTTTATGGAATTATTCCAGGCTTTGCATTCACGGTTTGGGCAATCTATTTTGAAATTAAATTTTTAAAATCAGATTCTTGGAAAAGTAAGCTATTGTTTGGAATTTTGTCCGCACTGTGCATTACAATTTCTGTCATAATTAAATCCAATAATCTGATTGTCCTCGTGGCAATGGCTTTATTAGCAGGTGTAACAGCTTTTCAAAATAAAAAAACGCTCTGCAATCTGCTTCTTGTTGTTGTCTGTGTCATTCCCTGTGCAACTGTGCCGGATGCCGTTATCACAATGTATGAAAAACGTGCAAATACAGAATTAGGAGATTCTATTCCCATTATTTCCTGGATTGCAATGGGAATGTGTGAAGGAGACAGTGCGCCTGGCTGGTACAGAGGTGATGTAACAGTTGACAATTTTGCATTCTCTGGATTTGATGCTGCTATCGCTTCAGAACGTTCCAAAGAGCTGATCCGTGACAGAATTGCTTATTTTCAGGAAAACAAGCAATACAGAAATGATTTTTTTGTAAAAAAATATCTCTCTATGTGGAATGAAACAACATATCAGTGTATCTGGCATAATACCGCTCGTGGGCAGTACAATCCCAAAACAGGCATTGCGAAATTTATTTGTGAAGAAAAACGAACTGAAACAAAGCAATATACAGATTATTTCTCACAACTTGTATTTGTAGGCTGTTTTTTCGGTATAATTTACTGTTTGAAAAAGAAAAATACGTATTTAATGCTGATGCCTTTGATCGTTCTGGGAGGAACCCTCTATCATTTATTAGCAGAAGCAAAATCACAATACGCACTGCCATATTTTATATGGATGACAGTTTTTGCAGCCTGTGGATTTGTATTTCTGATAGATTGGCTAAAGCCACATCTTTGCATACAAAACACAAAAAAATCCGAAATTCCTAAAAATCCTGTGGATTCTAGTCATTCAAAAATGCAAAAAAAAATTAAAAATGGAGTGAATAAAATGGATATTTTATATCTTGTAATTCCTTGCTATAATGAAGAAGCGGTTTTACCGGAGACTTCCAGGCAATTGAAAGAAAAAATGATTTCTCTGATCCAGGCAGGTGAAATCTCTGCTAAAAGTCGGATTTTGTTTGTCAATGACGGCTCAAAAGACAAAACCTGGGAAATGATCTGCCAGCTCCACCAGGAAGATCCGTTATTCCAGGGTGTTTGTCTCTCCAGAAACCGTGGTCACCAGAATGCACTGCTTGCAGGATTGATGACTGCAAAAGATCATTGTGATATTTCTATTTCCCTGGATGCAGATTTGCAGGATGATATCAATGCCATTGATGACATGGTCATCCAGTATCACAAAGGATATGAAGTCGTTTATGGTGTCCGCAATTCTCGTGAAACGGATACATTCTTCAAAAAAACAACCGCAGAGGGGTATTATAAAGTCATGAAACTACTGGGTGCAGATCTTGTATTCAATCATGCCGATTATCGTCTCATGTCAAAGCGTGCCTTAGAATCTCTTGCATCTTTCAAAGAAAATAATCTGTTTCTCAGGGGCATTGTTCCGATGATTGGTTATTCTTCTACAAATGTCTATTATGCCCGCAAGGAACGTTTCGCAGGAGAATCCAAATATCCACTCAAGAAAATGCTTGCATTCGCTTGGGAGGGAATTACTTCTCTGTCAGTCAAGCCGATTCATACGATTATGTGGCTTGGTGCAATTGTATTCCTGGTAAGCCTGATCATTCTGATCTGGTCGCTTGTCCGCCATGCAATGGGGGAGACTGTTGCCGGGTGGACTTCTACCATTGTGAGTATCTGGGCAATCGGTGGTTTACAGCTCCTTGCAATCGGCATGATCGGCGAATATGTCGGCAAGATCTATCTGGAATCCAAAGAACGTCCCCGGTATATTATTTCTGAATACCTTGGCGATGAGGAAGAGAACAAGTCCTGATTTCCAGTGCTTATCACATACAGGATTATTTTTGCATATACTATTCTGAGGTGATAATTATGCAGAGAATGGAAACTATGACAGGGGTAATCCTGGAAATCAATGAAAATCAGATTCTGATCCGGGATGAGGCAACCAATCAGGAAGTTGCTGTGAATACATGCTGTGTATGCAATCTGGCTGTCAATGACAGAGTGAGTATTCTTTATTCTGGTATGATGACAATGAGCATTCCGCCGCAGATCAGTGCAAGACGGATCACAAGGCTGAATTGCCGGAGATGCTGAATTATTTGAAATAATTTAGAAATCATGAAAAGCAGAGCTCCGGCTCTGTTTTTTTGTGCGTTGCTAAGTTGTATCATCAAAAAAACTCTTTCTCTTTCTCTTGACTATAGTCAAATTTTGTGCTATGATTAAGCTATATGATTGACTATAGTTAATATTATATCATCTAAATAGGGGAAAGTCAATATATTTCCCTTAAATAGGGGAATTTTCTATTTATTGCACAAAAAAGGAGCGTGTCTGTTGTGTATAATTCACAAGAAATAGCAAAAAGAATAAAAATTAAGGCAAAAGAAAAAAAGATCACCATCAATCAACTACTACTTGCATGTGGATTAGGAAAAAACACCATTGTAAAAATGGGAAACGGTACTGATATTTTATCGCAAAACCTTGCAAAAATTGCGGATTATCTTGAAATATCCGTTGATTATTTATTAGGTCGAAAAGATACGCCGGAAATTACAGGGGGGATTCATATTTCATCTGGAGATGGTGGTGTTTCCAGTATGGGAGATGATGCAAATATTACTGTTTCAAATGGTATTGACGCAACAACGGAAGAATTTGCAAAAGTATTCAGCCGTTTAAATTTAGATGATAAGTTTGAAGTAATGCAGTTATTGATGCAGAAGAAAAACGGGAAATAATTTCATAATTATTGTTTCTAAAAAAGTAAAAGAAAGTGAGAAATTTTGTTAGGGTCTCTTATACACATCTCCGAGCCCACGAGACCTCTCTACAGATCGTATGCCGTCTT
>CAMWOX010000136.1 GCA_947175975.1 uncultured Ruminococcus sp. | reverse complement strand
CTTCTGTAGTAGGCTCGATAAGATCATCCGGCAGCATTTCTCCGGCTTCAGGAGGTAAATATTCCTCTGTTGTAGTTTCAACTATTTCATCAGGATTCGCCATAACACCTTCGATTTGCTCTATTTGTTCAGATGATGCAGATACCGTACCTGCATATACAGCAGCTCCGACTGCTGCAGAAGCTAAAAGTGCAGAGATTTCTTTTGTGAATTTTCTCATAATCATTTTCCTCCTTTTTCATTTGCCATCATTTCGAGAGCAGTGAGTATCTGAACCTGTTCTTCAAGGCAGGCTGCTTCTGAAATATTTCTTACCGATCCTGTTGTTGCCATTTTCCGGCAGGCACAGGAATTGCGGCAGTACTCTGCGATCTCACAGCCTTCACATCGTTCAGACATCATGGAATAATCCGGATGCGCTTTTCTTGCCTTTTCTGCTTCAATACCTGCTGACAGATCGCCGCAGCGGTATTCGGGAATGTTCTGAAACTGTATACAAGGATAGAACTGTCCGTCCCAGTTGATGAACAGTTTCTTTTTGCACAATTCACAGGTACTTCGTTTATGATTTTTTATATTCTTCTTTTTCAAGGCGAGCTCGTAGATAAACAGATCTTTAATTCCCGCTATTCTTTTCCATTGTTCCCTTAGAAGCTCACCAAAGCTGTCCAGGTCATCGGGAATAAGGAATGCATCCATTGCCGCTGATACCTTTTTTACACCAATTCCTTTAAGGTACATGATATTATTGTAAAGCTGAGGCAGATTCCTCTGTGTGTACACAAGCTGAACCAGTGTTTCAGGCTGATACCTGAGCAGCAGTTTCAGGTTTGTGTCAAGAGTCTCCCTGTCCGCACCTCGTTCGGCACATTCCGCCCCATCATGGGACATATTGATAATGACACCTCTTTCGACACACCAATTTATAAGCATCTCATCAAGAAGTGTTCCATTAGTCGTGATAACGAACTGTTCTGCCTTGAGATTATCACAAAAGTACTTGACTTCTTCTTTGTAAAGAAGTGGTTCACCGCCAAAAAGGTACACAGTTCCTGCATCATTGCGGCGGTTTATAAAATCTGTTATCTTGTGCATGACTTGAGGGGAGATACTGCCATATTCTGTATTCAGATGCCTTTCATAACAATAGCTGCATCTTAGATTGCATTTGTTCGTAATACTTATCGTGTAATCCACTAAACCACCTCCCTGCTCCTCTGGTTTATCTTATTATAGCATATCATTCTCAGAATTGCAATAGTTTTTTGTGAAAATATCCAGGGCTATTTCGTGACAGAAATGTTATTATCCATCAATACAATTTTGTTGCTGTCTGGTCGGACAAGTTCCTGTCATGTTCTGTAAGTCTTGATGCCCCCCTCTTTTTTCGGGACAATACACCAACAACACTTATTATGGATTTTCAGGCGTAAAATCAAATATTTTGCTGGAATAGACTCTGTCATATTGCCCGGCAATTGGATTCCATCATTCCACCATATCATCCTGCATCACACTCCTTTTTTTCTGAATTTTTTCCATGGCTTCAATCTGCATTTGTGCGGTGCATGATGTATATATATCTAGCGTGATGTCGCAGTGTTCATGTCCTAAAATTTCGGCAACTGTCTTTGGGTCGATTCCTGCACCATTGATAGCTCTGGTGGCAAAACCGTGCCGCAGAGCATGGAATCTAATATGCGAAATGTTCAATTTTTCAAGTCGCCTGTTGAACGCATTCCGCATGGTTTCCGGATTGCAAAATCTGTCAGCTCCAGTACTGATGAATCCTGTCTCTTGGTGTTGCCTTAGAACATCAGCAAGCCACTGCGAAATATAGATCCGCCGCTTGCTCTTTGGGGTCTTTGGTTCGCCCAACTCGCAAACAGTCCGTTTCTCGTCCGGGATGTAATAACGCTTAACACTGTGCCGGATGTAAATGCTATTATTTTTAAAATCAACATCAGACCACTGCAAGGCGCAAGCTTCTCCGATTCTGATTCCGGTGTGTATAGTAATCAACAATGCCGTTGAAATGGAGCTGTTTTCCTGCAAAAGATCCTCATTCAGCCTGTCAAAATCTTCATCGGACAAAATCGGACGCTCCTGTTTACACTGCTTTGGATAATTCGGACGGATCACAGGCATTGTAATAATTCCATCAGCTTCAGCACACAACAAAACGCTTTTCAACATCGTCACACAATATTTAATTGCTTTCGGATTCATACCTTGCCGGAGCATGGCATTGACAAATTCTTGCACCACTTTTCCGCTGACAGCATTTAACTGCATGTCTCCGAAGAACGGCAACACAGAATTTCTAAAGCAACGTATATACCTATGATAGGTGCTTTGCCTTACTGTATACTTTTTCAGATTTAAGAACGCTTCGGCACAGATTTTTATTGTGGGTGTTTCCGGAAATTCCGAAACAGAAAATGTCAGGTTGTTGTCCGGCAACTCTACAGGATCATCCGGCTTTGATCCAGAATTGACTCCCTGGACATACAACATCTGCATTTGCAATGACAACCGTCCGAGCTGTGCAAATGTCATCATAGAAATTCACCTACTTTTTGATTTTCAAACATTGGTGGAATTTATATATTCCACCAACGTTCTTTTATTGTGAAAATGCCTTGTATGGCATTTAGATTTCAGACCATTAGTTATGTGATTTTTATCTGGAAATCCGTTACAGCTCATAAACTTTATGAAGATCCACCCCGGAACAAGCCGGAGTGGATTTTTTTACAGTTTCCGGCAGTCAACGGAACTCGTTCACTGTTTGGGCTACTTTTTCCAGTATTCAGTCTTATTTGGTCTGGATGTGATTGCTGCCTGATAGAAACACTTCTGTGCCTGCTGAAAGTTTCCGAAATATTTTCCAGCTCTCACACCCCAACCATCAATTGCCCATACAACAAAGGGTTCAGGTGCATTTGGATTCTCCGCAATACAGCAGTCATTCCATATTCCAAAAACAACATAACCCTGAATGTCAGAGCCAATGTGAATATTTTCAATGACTCTGTCGAGGTCATTCGGTTCAAATCCTGATTTCTCATAATCACGGAGTTTGCATAAAGCTCCATATACATTCCCGTTGATTTCCCCGAAGTCTACTCCCTGACAGCTCCATGTGCCATCAGGGTTTGTTTTTGTAAGCATTAGCTTGTCCTCCTTTTTAATTTTTAAAATTTGTGAAATAAATGTCTAATTTGCATCTAATTTCCTGACACATCTTTTGCATACATTCTGATAGCATCATTATTAGAACATCCAATCGCTTCAATTGCTTCGATAACTGTCATGCCTCTAGCCACCATGTCTCTAATAAGCACGTTGACAAGGCAACAGTGCATCCTGAGCAGTTCCTTTGTGGTTGCATCCGGATTGTTCAGAAAAACACCAATGTTTTCCTTTCCGTTTGTGATTACGATTCTTGTTTTTTCTTTTGCTTCTTCCATTTCATTACCTGCCTTTCAGCTCCGGAACTCTCCGGAGCTGTTTTCTTTTCACTTGATAGCTCTCAGCAAAGAGAACAAAAGATCTCTTTCTTTTTTAGTAAGACTTTTGATTGCCTTTTTTTCAGCTTCTGTCATGTTCTCACCTCCCATATTACGATTTAATTATAGCATAAAAAATGCCAATTGTCAATGTATTTATAGCATTTTTAATGCTATAAATACACACAAAAATAACTTGCTATTTTTGTACAATGTGCATAAATTATGCTATTTTTTCTAAAAATGCTAATATTCATATTGACAAATAGCATTTTTCGTGCTATTATGAAAAAGAAAGGAGTTGTTATCATGAAAGAACAGTTGCGATTCTTGAGAAAATCCAAAGGTTTAACACAAGAAGAAGCAGCAGAAATTTTTGGTGTAAAACCGACAACCTATCAAAAGTATGAGAGAGATGTTATTTCACCATCATATGAAACACTTGGCAAAATCGCTGATTTTTATGATGTCACCACTGATTATCTGCTTGGCAGAGAAAAAATGAAAGAAAAAAACGACGCAGACGACTTAATAAGAGAAATTGAAGAACTTCCATCATGCAAACGTGAAGTAATACTATCTGTACTACATATGCTTCGAACTATAGAAAATCCATTAGAAAAAGAAACATGATTATGTACAAAAAGTCCGTCCGATGCGGTAACATCGGACGGACTACATAGAAAGTGTGCTACAATATAGCGACATTAAACACTTATATTATATCACGCTTTCTCCAAAAAGTCAAGATAAAAAGGAGAAAAACTTTTATGGAAAAAATTTTCAACAACCAAGACGTGAAACGAATCCACGTTTACACAGACAAAGACGGAAAACCACTTGCTGAAAAGCATATCATCAAACAACCAGACGGCAGTAAAAAATGTTTCTGGTATGCCATTGATCCACAAACAGGTGCAAAAACATTTGGTCTGAACGGAATGGAATTGCCCTTGTATCATGCCGACAGATTGCATAATCAGAATATTAATGGTGATGAAGAGACACCAATTTTCTTTGCCGAGGGTGAAAAAGATGTAGAAACGCTTGAAGAAATTTTTGAAGCAGTAGCAACCTGTACACCAAATGGCGGTACTGCAACAAGCTGGAAAGAATCTTATAACAATGACTTGAAAAAACATAATCTTATTATTCTGACTGATAATGATGCTGTCGGCGAAAAGTATGGATTAACCATAGCAAGGAACACAGTTGACTTTGCATTATCCATCAAAATCATTTCAGCAAAAGACATTTGGAGCGATTGCCCAGAAAAAGGTGATATTTCCGACATTGTGCAAGCTCTCGGAGAAGATGAAGCAAGAAAGTTGCTGTCTAGTGCGATTCAAAAAGCAGAATACTATTCTAATTTGGTTAATGTTGACATATCTGACTTTGAAGAAATCATAAAAGACAATTCCCAAGCATTCCCGGAGAAAAAAATCAAGTATTCCGTGATCCGGTTATCAGAGGTACAAGCCGAAACACAGGAATTTTTATGGGATCCCTATGTTCCCATTGGTGAACTGACAAT
>CAMWOX010000135.1 GCA_947175975.1 uncultured Ruminococcus sp. | reverse complement strand
CTCCAGAGTTATATCCAGAAATTATATACAAAAGGCTATTCGTGTGAGCTTGGCACAAGAAGTGAATTTTATCTGTTTGATTGTGACCATGAGGGAAAGCCTACTAAAATTCCGCATGATCATGCAGGCTATTTGGATGTTGCACCACTGGACAAGTGCGAAAATGTCAGACGGGAGATCTGTCTTTCTCTGGAAGAGATGGGATTGCATCCGCAGCGTTCCTGCCACAAATACGGAGCAGGACAGAATGAAATTGATTTCAAGTGCAGTGAGCCTGTCACAGCTGCTGACAACATGGTGCATTATAAGAATGTTGTGAAGACGATTGCCGCCCAGAATGGCTTGTATGCATCGTTTATGCCGAAGCCGTTAAGCGGCACTTATGGAAGTGCGCTGACGATTGTGATGAGCCTGAAATATCAGAATCGGAATATTTTTGAATTGGAAAATAGAAAGCTTTCTCCGGAAGGATCGGCTTTTCTTGCGGGTATTCTGGATCATGCACCGGAAATGACAGTATTTCTCAATCCGATTGTGAATTCCTATACCAGACTACGCCATAGCGGCGCGCCAAATGATATTAACTGGTCATTTGAGAACCGTAATCCTTTGATCCGTGTGCATGAAGCCATTGGTGAATCTGCAAGAATTGACATCAGAAGTGCGGACTGTTACTGTAATCCGTATCTGTCTTTCCGGTTGTTATTGGCTGCTGGCATTGACGGCATGAACCGGAAACTGACGCTTTCAGAAGATCTGCTTGTGACCGGAGAGCCTAAGAAGTTTCAATCACTTCCTGCAACACTCCGGGAAGCTTACGAAATCGCAAAGGCAAGTGTATTTATTCAGGAGAATCTGCCTGAGGAAATTCTCCGGAATTTTTATCAGAATATCGAAAAACAGCTCGCTTTGTATGATGCGGCAGAAGATAAGGCAATCTTTGAAGAACAGCAATATTTCCTGTCAGAGTAATCAGAAAATAATTAGAAATTATGAAACCTAAAGGAGTTGAGCTGCGTGGACAGAGCTTTGATTATTTCTGGTTCTGAAAAAAGTATGGAAATCATAGCCCAATTTCTACATGCTTACGGTTATACCAATCTGACGTATACAACTAGTGGCAGTGAAGCCCGTCGGATGATGAATAATATGGATTATGCATTGATAATCATCAATACGCCGCTGAAAGATGAATTTGGACATGAATTATCTGTGTATATGGCGGAGAATACCTGTGCAGGGATTATTTTATTGTGTAAAGCGGATCTTGCGGATGATATTGACGATAAAGTTGGGGATTATGGTGTCTGTATTGTAGCAAGACCTATGAATCGCAGTATTTTTCATCAGTCAATCCGGCTTGTAGAAGCAACAAGATCAAGAATGCTTGGTTTGAAGAGAGAAAACTCTCAGCTAATGGTCAAAATAGATGAGATGCGGTTAATTAACAGGGCAAAATGTGCTTTAATGCAGTATCTAAAATTTACAGAACCGGAGGCACACCGTTATATTGAAAAGCAGGCAATGGACACAAGATCCACTAGGAAGGAAGTTGCATTGAGGATTTTATCAACTTATGAATTATGAGTCTTATTTTATCAAGAATTTTATTGTCAGATCCAGACAAGAGAGATTACAGTATGAATTGAAGAGCATGAAAAAACGTCAGTATGGTATCGGAAGATTCTGCCATCATGCTGAAGACTGGCTGGATATGAGTAAAATCTGCAAAACGGAAGATTTTACTGCATTAACAGAGAATCCGAAATGTTATGTGATCGCTTACCAGCCGGAGTTAGATAAACTGCAATGTAGTCTGAAACATGCTCTGAAACTGGTTCTTGGAAACGGTATGGCAGCTGTGATCGTTGGTGATGGCTTTGCTGTAGTTGAAACAGAGCAGATGCAGGGAATACCTGTCCGATATTTTCTGAAATTGTTCTGAAAAAATTATTTGATTCTCTCTCTGCTTTCCGCAGGGAGAGAATTTGTTACAGAAAGTATTTAAGTTTTCTTTGTTGTTATCCCTGGAATACAGCCAATGTGTTCCGGAGAAATGATCTGGATCAGTTGCTGATAAAGTTCCGGTGTGATTGTAACAGAAACTCTGTTCCTGGGAGAAATATATTTTCTGGTAGTTTCGAGATAAAATATTAATTCTGTATGACCGGGAAATTGTCTGCAAATTTCCTGGATCTGGTGCAATTCTGCCTGTTTCTGCGAATTAAGCTTGATACATAACTGCATGTGTATCAACATTGCAGGCAGTTCTGTATCTTGCCGGATCTGCTCACAGATGACAGAATTTTGATCTGATTTTTTCCCGGTGAGATAAATTATGTTGCCTGTCCGTAACCGTTCCCGGAATCTGGAATATTCCTCCGGAAACACAACAGCGTCTATCATGCCGGATTTATCTTCAAGCGTCAAAAAGCACATATCCTGATTTTTTCTGGTCTGACAGATCCGGCAGGAACGAATCAGTGCAAGTGTACGGAAATGTGTAGAATTTTGCAATCTATGCAGATCAGAGATACTATTACATTTCAACAGATTTTTCAGATAGTCGAGTGCATCCAGGGGATGCCCGGACAGATAAAATCCCAGTACTTCTTTTTCATATTGTAATTTTTCAGAGTTGGGAAAATCAGGCACACTTGGCGAATTTTGATTGCTGGGTGTATTTTCTTCTCCGAACAGGCTCATCTGACCAGCAATGATAAAATCCGTGTTCTGATGCAGATTCCCTAGAATCTGAGGGTATTGCAGAAGCATTTGTTTCCGGTTTGCATTCAGGGTGTCCAATGCTCCGGATTTGATCAATACTTCAAGATGCTGTTTATGGATGCCTAATGGAATTGTTCGTTTGCAAAATTCGGAAAAATCTGTAAATTTTCCTGCAATCCTGCGTTGTTCCAGTATTTTATCCAGAAGCATTCTGCCCATGCCTTTGATGCCGATCAGTCCAAAGGAAACGCTGTTGTTTTCAGGATGATAAACAAACTGACATTGGCTTGTATTGATATCCGGGGGAAGTAATTTCAGATTCCGGGATTTACATTCTTTCATGTAGTCCGCCAGTTTTGTATCACTTTCTGCATATGTCATGAGAGCCGCCAGATAATCGCCGAAATAATGATATTTCAGATAAGCAGTCTGATAAGCAATTCTCGCATAGGCTGTTGCATGGGATCTGTTGAACGCATAGAAGGCAAATTTTTCCATATGGTCAAAGACCTGTTGTGCAATCTGTGCCGGGATCTGGATGGTAGCAGCTCCTTGCAGGAAGTTCTGCCGTTCTTTTTGCATGATTTCTTTTTTCTTTTTTGCCATAGCACGGCGGACTTCGTCCGCCTGCCCGTAGGAATAACCTGCCATATCCCGGCAGATCTGCATCACTTGTTCCTGATAGAGCATACAGCCGTAACTGGTACACAGGATTTTTTCCAGTATCGGGTGCAGATAACGGATTTGTTCGGGATGTTTTCTGTTCTGGATATAAGTTTCAATGGCATCCATTGTACCGGGACGGTATAGTGCCAGGGCTGCAATGATGTCTTCCATACATTGGGGTTGTAGTTGCACCAGGAATCTTCTCATACCGTCGCTTTCGAGCTGAAATAATCCGGATGTCTGACCAGTTCCGAGAAAAGCATAGACAGCTTTGTCTTCCAGATCAATATTCCTGACAGAAAATTTTCTATGATATTTCTGGATGGATTTTTCTGCTTCCCGGATGATTGTCAGATTTCTCAGCCCCAGAAAATCAATTTTCAGCAAGCCGAGCTGTTCCAGAATATCCATTGTATACTGTGCCACATAGATCTGATCATTCTGAGTTACTGGTGTATAATGCATCACGGGTTCTTCTGTGATAATGACTCCGGCGGAATGGACAGACACATGCAGAGGCATTCCCTCTACAAGACGTGCAGTATCCAGTAACTGCCGGATCTGTGCTTGATTCTGGTGATTCAGCTTCGGGAGCTGTTCCAGTGATCTTCCGCTATCAATGGATTTGGCAATCTGATCATAGATCTGATATGGCATGTTCAGGGCTTTTCCTACCAATCTAATGGCACTTCTGGCTTTCAGCGTATCGAATACTGTAATTTCTGAGACATGTTCTGTTCCATAACGCCGGACGACATAATTCTTGATTCTCTGTCTGCCCTCTATGCAGAAATCCAGATCAATATCAGGCATTGTTTTTCTTCCGGGATTCAGAAATCTTTCAAATAATAAATGATATTTGATCGGATCTATTTCTGTGATAGACAGACAATAGGCGCAAAGACAGCCAGCACCTGATCCTCTGCCAACACCAACAGGAATATCCTGATTTCTGGCATAGCGTACTACGTCCCAGACGATCAGGAAATAATCTGTAAAGCCATTTTCTATAATTACCTGCATTTCATATTGTAAGCGTTCCTTGATTGCAGAATCCGGATTCTGTCCGTAGCGTTCATACATACCGGTTTCACATAATTGTCTGAAATATGCCTGGTTATCAGAAATTCCCTCCTGGAAGAAATGTGGCAGTTTTCTTTCATGAAATTTTATTTCCAGATTGCATCTTTCCGCAATAGATACTGTATTCCGGATCGCATCCGGCAGATCTGAAAACAGTTCCGTCATTTCTTCTGCGGATTTCAGATAGAATGCTTCTTCTGTGGAACTGCGGTTTTGCATGATGGAATTATGTCGGATAGAAAGCATGATTTTCTGTATGAGTGCATCTGATTTCCGTACATAATGTACATCATTTGTAGCTGCCAATCCGATTCCGGTATCCTGAGATAGTTTCACCAGTAAATTTTTGATTCTGGATTCTTCCGGCAAGCCATGATTCTGAATTTCGAGAAAGTAATTTTTTTTGCCGAAAATATTCTGATATTGTAACGCTTTTTCTTTTGCAGCATCATAGCAATTTTCCAGTAAGAGTCTTGCAATCTCACCAGAGAGACAGCCGGATAAGCAGATCAATCCAGCATGATATTTTTTTAATAATTCTAAATCAATTCTGGGTTTTTCATAGAAGCCTTCTATATTAGCAAGGGATAC
>CAMWOX010000134.1 GCA_947175975.1 uncultured Ruminococcus sp. | reverse complement strand
ATGGTATACTCAGATCATCAAATAGAAATGAGGTAAATACCATGAACTATGAAATTGTAAACTTAGAGGAAAAGACTGTTGCAGGATTTTCTGCGAGAACGAATAACACTTCTCCTGATATGGGGAAGGTTATCAGTGGACTTTGGCAGAAGCTTTACTCTCCCGAGGGCTGTTTCACTCTGAAAAACAGGACAAATGAAAAAGCACTCGGAATTTACACGGACTATGCTGATGATGAAAAAGCCGACTATACGGTTGTTGTTGCTTGTGAAGTAAGCAGCGAAGATGTTCCTGATCGTTTTGAGCTGCGAAAAATTCCTGCCGGAAAATATGCGAAATTCGTTGTAAAAGGTCATATGGTTGCTGCCGTTCAGCAATTTTGGACAGAGCTTTGGAAGATGAACCTGGAACGCTCTTTTGTCTGCGATTTTGAGGAATATCAGAATGCTGATCCTGAAAATGCGGAGATCCATATTTATTTATCTATCACTTAATTATACTGTTTTTTTAAAATTTACTATTTTTTACATTTTTTATCTGTGCGTCTGGCTAACATCTCTGCTGTTAGTAGAAGCTTTTCTGGAGGACAAGATTCAGAAAATAATCAAATATTTTTGCGGAAAACTCTGCTAAAATCTGATATTTCAGCATATACTTTACAGAATCCTTTTTCAGAATCAAACAAAACTGGGAGTGAGGTTATGCACAATCAGATGACACAGACAAACCAGACAAATGACAGAGCCGTCATGCTCGGGACATATATTCTGGAACACAGGACGACAGTCCGGGCAGCGGCAAAACAATATGGCATTTCCAAAAGCACTGTACACAAAGACGTAAGCGAACGACTGCCATACATACAGCCGGAATTGGCAGAGCAGGTTCATGAAGTGCTTTTGCAGAACAAACAGGAACGTCACATCCGTGGCGGTATGGCAACAAAGAAAAAATATGCCCGTCTCCGACAGGTACGGAATCGGGAAGAATCCTGATGTAGGTGAATAAATTTCTGAAAGAGGATGCATTGCAGAATGCATTCTCTTTTTGATTATTTAGTAATTTGCAGAAATCGGAATAATAATGATGATTAAATTTCTTCCATTTGTCAGAACCCACAATAAACCGGTTGACAATCTGTGTAAAACATGATAAAATAAAATGTAAGTTACAAAAAATCAATGGAACTTACAATACAAAGGAGGCTATTTTTTATGAAATCTAAAATATTCCAGCGTCTGGCAGCATGTTCTTTGTCCATACTATTTGCATCCCAGGTTCTCATTGTCGACAATGCTTTTGCGGAAGATACGCAAGTCTCTTTTAAGGAGACACCTGTCAGTACATTCCGGGTGGAAAATCTATCACCTGGCATAGAAACAGATCTAGATTATACAGACTGGTGGTACTGTGAATGGGAGGATTGTCACTATATTTTTCTGCCATCAACCGCCGACAGAGAGAATCTGATGATTACTTGTGCGGCAGGAGATATGCAGATTTGTCTTGATGGTGAAGCTGTTCATTCCGGTGAAATGACTTCTATTCTAAGTCAGTCGGATGAATTTACAATCACTGCGGATGGTGTTGACTGTGGTACACTGCGTGTGATGCAATCCAATCTGGGATGTATTTATCTGACAACCAGCAGCGGCGGTCTGGATGCACTGGATGCAAGCAGGGCGGTCACGGAAACGGGTTCTGCTTTGATGCTGAATTATAAAGGTGGTCTGGAATATGAGGGTGAAATTGAAAAGATCACGGATCACGGCAATTCTTCCTGGGATTACAGCCGGAAAAAGCCCTATAATATCAAACTTCCTGCCAAAGCGAATCTCTACGATATGGGAAAAGCGAAAAAATGGGTTCTCTTGGGAAACTATCTGGATCACTCTATGCTCCGCAATAAAATGACATTTGAAATGAGTCGTGCCGCTGGTATGGAGTATGTCATGGATTCTGTATTTGTGGATCTCTATGCAGATGGTTCTTATCGTGGTACTTATCAGCTCAGCGAACGTGTTCAGGTGCAGAAAAATCGTGTGAATATTTATGATCTTGAAGAAGAAACGGAAAAGCTAAATGAACAAGAATTAAAAAACTATGAGCGTGTGTTTGTGAATGCCGGAAGATGGGAATATAACAGAGATAGCTATAAATATTATGATATTCCAAATAATCCCGAAGATATTACAGGCGGTTATTTACTGGAATTTAAAATGAATGGCAGATACCCGAATGCCAAAAGCGGTTTTGTCACAACCAGAGGACAGGCATTTGAAATCAAATCCCCGGAATACACAACGGAAGACCAGGTATTATATATCAAGAACTATGTGCAGGAAATGGAAGATGCGATTTATTCTCCAAATGGCTGTAATTTCCTGGGGAAGCATTATACAGATTATATAGACATTGATTCCCTGATCAAAGGTTATCTGATCGAAGAAATTTCTATGGATACAGATAGTTATCATGAAAGTTTCTTTTTGTGGAAAGATAAAGATGCCGCAGGCGATGGCAAACTGCACTGTAGTCCTGTGTGGGATTTCGATTTTGCTTACAATAATTTTTCTGCTGTCCGTGGTAACTGGGACGGCGATGTTGGTTATTCCTGGGATAGTAATAATTTATTTGCAGCGTTTTTCCCTATCAGTGGTTATAATGCGGAAGATGGAAAAAACTCTGCTACATATGGTGTCAGCTGGATCGGAACACTTTATAAACGTGGGGATATTGTCAAGAGAACAGCTGAAATTTATTTTGAAAATTTCTATCCCTATCTGAAGACCTTGACAGACACGGAACAAGAGGGCGGGGCAATTTTGACCAGAATTGGTGACGAAATTACTCCCTCAGCAGATATGAATAATGCCAGATGGCATATGTACGGCGGTGGGGAATATAAAATATTTGGACCAGTGAACGGCAATAACTATACGGAATGTGTGGAATTTCTGCGGAATTTCACAGAAAGAAGAACAGACTGGCTTGCACAGCTGTGGATGCCGTTTGTTTCAGAAGATGCTTCTTACCAGATGGGTGATGTCAACATGGACGGCAGATTCAACCAGGCAGATCTGAAAATGCTTGAAAATTGGTTGCATTCTAAGGGAACACTGACTTACTGGAAAGCGGCTGATTTTAACCAGGATGGCAAAGTGAATATTTTTGATTTCTGTCTCATGAAATCGGCTTTGTTGCATTAATCATTTTTTGCAATCTACTCAAAATCTCTTGATTTTTTTCTGATTTGTGTTATAATAGGGAATAGCATGGAAAATTTAAAAAAGAGGTTGTAAATTATGGAAAATTATGTTGATCCTAATTCTTTCGCATCTAATCCAGGGGAAGTCTGTCTGTCAGAACATAAATTTGCACAGCTCCGGGATGATATTCTGCATCTGTCATTTTTGAAGAAACTATATTACAACAAGCAGTTCCGGAGAATCAATCAGTATTTGCTTAATGGCGACACACAGCCTGCGATTGTTGTGTCTGTTAATCCATTGATTATCTCGGCATATTCTGATGAGATGGATGCTGTTGTATTTCTCCGGTTTCCCGAAAAACTGGCAGACATCTATCATTTAAGTACAGGAATGAGACTTGTGACATCCAATATTTATTTCGAGGGGGATAAAATCGCAAAAGATATTCAAACAGGGGATGAATATTTAAATCAATATTCGGATTACACACCTATTGTACAGTTATTCCTGTGTGATGCTGAGAATGGAATTTTGAACCGTACAGCGTTATTTGATGAACAGATATGGTATAAAGTCATGCGTATGACAGAGCAAAAAGCATCTGAGAATCCCAAGCCAAGAGATGGATTTTATTATCTCACAAAATTCAGTCTTCTGTTTCTGATCTTCTGATAAAAAATAAGAAAAGATCCCTGTTTTCCTGCAAGACAGGGATCTTTTGCTGTTTTCTTTTTTTGTAACACTTGACAGAATGGTTTTTGTGTGTTATCATAAAAATATGCATCTTGTGCATAAATTTATCCAAAATTATAACGGAGGACATAAATTATGAAATTAGGTCGCAGTGAACCAGAGTTAATGGCGGATTTTTATTGTATGCTCCCAGAAGAAATGACCGAGTCTGCATTGGAATCTATTCCACAGATGAATAGAAAATGGGAACGGGAATTTGGAAAGAAAAAAAAGCGTACGCAGAAATTAGCGTTTGCACTGGAATATCCTGCTGTGTTGAAATATTTTATTGATATGGTCTACGAAGAGCAGAAAGAGAGTATCCCTTTTTCTCTGGAAGAAACTGGTTTCCAGGAAGTCGTTTCTGCTTATAATGCAGAGAATTATTTACAGAATACGATTTTTTTGTTCAAGAAAGCCAAAGATCATGCCATAGAATGCAGAGAGGATCTTTTAAAATTTATAAAATCTGCCATGTTTCGTGACATTCTGCGTGGCAAATTTACAGGGATACCAGAACCGCCGGCATTGCAGGAGTTGTCTGTTGTATCTCTGCCGGAAAATAATGTTGTAAATGCTCCGGTAGAAACTTTAGAAAAATTAACAACACAATCGGAGGAAAGAATGATGAGACTGTATGGAAGAATTGATTATAGAAGTGGATTTTATAATTTTGCACCACAGTATGAACAAAAAAACGGTGAATTAGTACCCATAAATGCAAAAAAATTATTTCCGCCACATGGTGCATTTAATTTAAAAGAATCTCATGGTGTCGTCAGTGAATTTCTAAAAGCACTGCATATTTATGATGCCAATTCGGAAGAGCAGAGTTTTTATATTATTGATATGAAAGAATCAGATCTGATTGAAAATAGTGATGTCAATTATCAGACAAGAGTCGATCTTGCGATGATCAGAGAAAGTGGGAGACTATTAAGAAATGTGATTCGTCCCATTCAGGATGCTTGTTTTTACAGAGTGGTAACACCCAGAAATGATATTGACAACAGCAATTTTCTAGATTATATTGAGATTAGTGAAAGAGAATGTCCCGAAAAAGAACAGGTTGTTTTATTACAGGATCATAAATTATATGGACCATTTGAAGTGTCCAGCCGTTATTC
>CAMWOX010000133.1 GCA_947175975.1 uncultured Ruminococcus sp. | reverse complement strand
TGTTTATAATGATATTGTGAATGCAACTGGTGCAAGTACAGCAACGATCAGCCGGGTGAATCGTTCACCGGGCGATGGCTATGAGATTGTCTTTTCCCGGTTGCAAGAACAGGAAAAATTGACACCAGTACAGAGAGTGAATCCTGGTGCGGAATCAGATGCAGAATAATTTTGTTTCGTACACCCTCTCTTGTACATGGTATATTGTACAAGAAGAGGGATTTTTCTAAGATGACATAGAAAAGGAGTTAATAAAAGCAATGAGTATTAGAAAAGCGAGTTTATCAGATTTAGATATGATTAAAAGAATTGTTGCTCTCACAATTTCTGATGTCTATCCGCATTACTATCCTAAGGGAGCAGTAGATTTTTTTCTTGCACACCATAATGAGAGTAATATAATAAATGATATCAAATTAAATCAAGTTTTTTTGTGTTTTGATTCTGAACAAAATATTGTTGGAACAGTTACAATAAAAGCAAATGAAATAAGCCGTTTGTTTGTGTTGCCTGATTATCAGGGCAATGGCTATGGAAGTGAAATGCTTAATTATGCTGAAAAAATTATTTTTGATGATTATGCTGAAATTCAAATTGATGCTTCGTTGTCTGCAAAAGGAATTTATTTAAAAAAAGGCTATAAAGAAATTGCATATCATAGCATTAGAACAAAAAACAATGATTTTTTATGTTATGATGTTATGATAAAATTAAAATAAATTAAAATTTAGAAAAGGTGCTGTTTTTTATGGAAATGATAACACTTGTATTAGGGGAATTAGGTACAAATTGCTATATATTAGACTGTGGTAATAACCAAGTTGTTGCAATTGATATTGGGGGTACACCACAAAAAGTACTAAATATTTTAAAAACAGAGAATTTAAATTTAAAAGCAATTTTATTAACACATGGGCATTATGACCATGTAGCAGGTGTAGAATCTGTTAGACAAGCAACAGGTGCAGAAGTTTATATTCATGAAAAAGATGCGATTATGCTTGAAAGTGGAAAAGCAAATCTTGCTTATCAATTGTCAAGTGAAATCTATCAGCCTGTGCAGAAATATCAAGTAGCACAAGCCGGCGATATATTAGAAATTGGTAATCTTGAAATTCAAGTGATGCATACTCCGGGGCATACATCAGGAAGTGTTTGCTATATTATTGGCAATCAAATGTTTTGCGGTGATACGATCTTCAAAGGCAGTATTGGGCGAACAGATCTTGGCGGAAATGTTTCTGATATGAAAAAATCTCTCCAAAAAATTGCTCGTCTTGCACAAGACTATGAACTCTATCCCGGACATTTTTACTCTTCTACGCTTGCAATTGAAAAAAAGCAGAATCCATATTTGAGGGACTTTATATGAAAGAAAATTCTATGTATGCGTTAGTTTTCCGGGGACATCGTTTCTTTTATGAAGTCCAGGCAGTTGCTAAGATTTTTATTCCAGAAACTCGTTTTCGTCTCTGTGAAGATGGGATAATCCCAGAAAACTGCCAGAATTATATTGAAACAGAAATTCTTGATTCTAGAAATCAGATTAAAATTCTGCATGTAACTATTTCATATCATAATCAGAAAAAACAAGAAACCAGAGAAATTTCGGGAGATTCTAGTCAGGAATTACTGGAATACTCCCTGTGTGCGTTATTATATGCCTGTTTGCAGGAAATAACAGGCTATCAGCCTCCGTGGGGGATGCTCACGGGTATTCGACCTGTCCGGAAAGTTTTGCAGGAACTTGCGAAGAATTTTACACCAGAGCAGGCTTGCAAAAATCTCCAGAAGCAATATTTTATCTCTGATGAGAAGATCAAACTTGCACTGGATACAGCTTTGGTACAGCAGCCGATTCTGACGCATGATCCAAAACAAATCGGATTGTATATTTCCATTCCGTTCTGTCCGACAAGATGCAGTTATTGTTCGTTTGTATCGCATTCCATCAGCACAGAAACTGCCAGAAAGCTAATACCAGAATATATTCAGAAACTTTGTGAGGAAATTGCAATTCTCGGTAAAATCATCCAGGAATTTGATTTATCCGTTCAGTCTGTCTATATTGGAGGCGGTACGCCAACGGCAATTTCTGCACAGCAACTTGTACAGGTGATGCAGGCTGTGCAGGATTCCATAGATTTAGGGAATATTAGGGAATATACTGTGGAAGCCGGTCGTGCGGATACGATCACGGAAGAAAAATTACAAGTCATTCATGCTATGCATGCTACCAGGATTTCTATTAATCCGCAGACAATGCAGGATTCTGTTCTGCGAACGATCGGTCGCTGTCATACGGCACAGCAGGTGATGGATGCATTTTTATTAGCCAGAGACATTGGCTTCACGGATATTAACATGGATCTAATCGCTGGATTGCCATCAGATGATTATGCTGGATTTGCTGATACGCTTGCAAAAATAATTGCATTAGATCCTGATAGCATTACTGTTCATGCGTTGACATTGAAACGTTCTGCAGATTTATATCATGTTCCAGGTAATATATCAGATTCCAGGATTTCTGAAATCGAAGATATGACCCGTCTTTCTTCTCAGATTCTCCCGGAACATCAATACAGACCTTATTATTTATACAGGCAAAAAAATACTATCGGCAATCTTGAAAATGTCGGTTATGCAAAGCCCGGAAAAGAAAATTTGTATAATATTCTGATTATGGATGAAACACAGACTATTCTTGGAGCTGGCTGTGGTGCGTCCAATAAAATTGTCTTTCCGGATGGAAATATTACTAGAGTCATGAATTATAAATTTCCCTATGAATATATTCATGATTTTGAAAAGCTCATGCAGAAAAAACAACAGATTATGACAGAGCTGGAAAAAATAAGATAAGCAGGAGAGGAAAATTCTGAAATATGCTGAAAAAAAATGAAATCTACCAGACAGAGATTACAGGTATGACCGCAGAGGGAAACGGCGTTTGCCGTGTTGATGGCATGGCAGTTTTTGTTCCTATGACCGCTGTCGGTGATCAGTTGAAAATCAAAATTGTCAAAGTATTGAAAAATTACGCATTTGGTATCATTCAGGAATTATTGACCCCCGGAGCTGGTCGTGTCAATCCGGATTGTCCTGTATTCCGGCAGTGTGGCGGGTGTGTATTCCGTCATGTGGATTATCCGACAGAATTAAACTATAAATCCGGATTTGTACAGGATGCTTTTTCCAGGATTGGAAAATTATACCCTGAGTGGGAATCCATCCTCGGCAGTCAGGAAATATCCTGCTACCGGAATAAAGCACAGTATCCTGTTGCCATGCAGAATGATAAGCTAGTATGTGGTTTTTATGCAAAACACAGTCACAGGGTGATTCCTTATACGGGATGTACTCTGCATCCGGAAATATTTCAGAAGATATTGGACTATTTGCTTCCAGTATTACAGAAAGCTCATGTTTCTGCTTATGATGAACAATCCCATACGGGAGAACTCCGGCATATTTATCTGCGAAAAGGCTATCATTCCGGGGAGATCATGCTTTGTTTTGTGACCAGAGTTTCTATCCGGAAAAAGTTGAATTTTCTCCCGGATTTGAAAGAAAAATTCCCAGAAGTGATGAGTATCTGTGAATCTGTCAATCCTGCAAAAACAAATGTGATTATGGGAAAGACTGTAGAAGTTCTTGCAAGGCAGAATTTTATTACAGATACCATGTGTGGTAATCAAATTAAGATTTCTCCTCAATCATTTTATCAGGTGAATACGGCACAGGCAGAAAGGCTTTATGCGATTGCAAAACAATATGCTGATTTTCAAGGAAATGAGATTCTATTGGATTTATATTGCGGAGCTGGTACAATCGGACTTTCTATGGCAAGTAGTGTGAAAAAATTAATCGGTGTGGAAGTCATTCCCCAGGCAATAGAAAATGCCAGGGAAAATGCAAAGCGCAACCAGATCACAAATGCAGAGTTCTATTGCGGTGATGCTGGTATGATTGTACAGAAATTAGCAGAACAAAATTTGCGTCCGGATGTTGTGATTCTTGACCCTCCCAGAAAAGGTTGTGACTCTGTTACTGTCCAGGCAATTGGTGACATGCAGCCGGATAAAATTATTCTGATTTCCTGTAATGCCGCAACCTGTGCCAGAGATGCATCTCTCTTTTCAGAGTATGGCTACCATGTAAAAAAAGCCAGAGCCGTTGATCTTTTTGCTCGTACTTCGCACTGCGAGGTGATACTCTCAATGTCCAGAGAAAAATAAAAATGAAGATATTGCGTAATTTTTTGATATGTGATTTTTGAACGGCGGTGTTCAGAGGTAATTTACAGATCGGAAGAAATACACATGAGTGTAAAGAAGTGCAGGGGGAATATATCAAACGTGAGTTCGACAGAAAAAATCAGTCAAGCAGGCATAAAAATCCCTCCTGCATATTAGAATCAGAACAGACAGAGGGCTTTTTAGGAAGAAATGAGTAAGCAGCCAAAGCAGAAACCAGATTGACAAGAAAATTGATTACACTGCGATGACGGGAATGTTCTATCTCACAGATATTCTTAAGAAAGTCATTTACTGATTCGATTACAGCACGTTTACGGAGCATAATCCTGTCATATAAATCTGTCAGCTTGTTTTTCCTATTTTTCTTTGCTTTGGTGACAAGTGTAATATCTTTTTTCAGAAGTTTTTCAAACAGTTTCTGAGAAATATAGCCTCTGTCAGCAAACAATTTTCCGAATATTTCTTTCGTCAATGAATCCATCACAGCTTCATTTCTGTCATCTACATTGCCCGAAGTAAAGAAGAAAGATAGAATCTCCCTTTCATCGTTGATAATCAGATGCAGTTTGAAACCATAGAACCATTCCATGGAACTTTTACCTTTTTTTTCCTATTCGCTAAAAACACAATGATTATGTATTCTGTGATTATCACATACTTTCAAAGGTGTGGAGTCAACAAAAGATATTCCCGAACATTTGTCAAAACGTGCCTTTATAGTGTATAATATAAGCGGGACAAGTGCAAATTTCATAATTTCTATAAATTGGTTGTAACTTACAAGATCAGGATAATCTTTTCTCTGATATACCATTACAT
>CAMWOX010000132.1 GCA_947175975.1 uncultured Ruminococcus sp. | reverse complement strand
ATCCTCTGTCCATCCGGACGGAGGATCTTTTTTAAGATTAAATTAACAAATAATATTATAAAAAATTTACGAAAAATTAACAAAAAAAGGTTGAACTAGTTACCATCTTCTGCTATAATAAAAAAGTAAAAGAGGATGTTGCCAATGTAATTTTTCAAGTTTGTTCCTCTAACAAATTCAAAAATCTTAAAAGGAGTCGATTATATTGAAGTTTAAAAACATGTTGAAAACCGTTGTTTCGACAGCTATTGTAATGAGCATTGGAGCAACCACATTGCCGCTTTCTGTATCAGCTGAACTTTCTGAATCCGCCGAGCCTTATGCATCCACAAAGTATTATAATTCCTGTGATATTGACCGCAATGGCAAGGTTGAAATTATGGACGTTGTACTTTTTAATAGATGCCTGGTAGGAGCTGACTATATTTCGGACTATAAGCAGTTGGATGCTGATACAAATGGCATTATCAATTTTGCGGATTCGTATTGTATCTCGTCTTGTTTGGTTAATGCATCTTACACTTGCTCTGTGGATGGTCTTGGATCCTATAAAAATCAAACTATATCTGACACACCATCTCCTATATCTGCTCCGACAAGTGCTGAATATGTAAAATATGATTACGAAATTCAAGAAACATCTGAGTACACGCTGTCCATGCCAGAAGAATACAATGCAGAAAATGCAATTAGCACTTATGCCGGTGTGATTGGTGATGATGATCGTGAATATATGACAGATCAGCCTGAATTTTCTGGTATTGTTCAGATAGTATTAAGAAAGAAGACATCGCCTAATGGTGCTACTGGTGCAATAGCATACTCAACTGGTTTCATTGTGGGTGATCATCAAATCGCTACGGCGGCTCATTGTGTTTATGGTGCATATACGGAAGAAAAAGGTAAATATCACTTCTACAGCCATACTACAACTTCTAAAAATGAAATTTATCTTTATGATAAAGACGGCAATAAAACAGGAGAAAAATTAACTCCTGTAGAAGTTCATATTCCTTCAGATTTTATTGCAAAATATCCACAAGCTTGTGCTGAAAATGATATACATCCTATAGTATATTGTGATTATGCATTAATTACTGTTGAGGAAGATTTGAGCAAATACACACACTTTAATATAGGACTTACTAAAGATCCTTACTCTTCTGCGTTTTCAAATGCAAATATCTATGTATCTGGTTTGCCAAGAATAGTAAATTCAGATAGAAACACAGATTGGAAGATAGCAAAAGGTTGTGGCAAGATGTATACCGGATCTAAACTCTACCCTGACAAAGTTCTGTATTATACTACAGATGTGACAGAAGGAGATAGTGGTGCACCAATTTATACTATTACAAAATATAAGGCTGGTAATACCGAATATTATGATTATACGGCAATTGGAATTGTAAGTGGTGGGGATAATGCTAGTACTTTTAATTTCGGAGTTAGAATGATCCCTCTCATACAACGTTTTTACAATAGCAATCCCAATTTTTCTTATTAAAGAAAGGATGATTTCAGTGAAAAAGAAACTATTCGCACTCCTAACAAGTGTAATCTGTTGCTGTGCCTGTGTGGGAAATCTGCCCGTGGCGGCGGTTGACGAAACACTCGGCGAAACAGGATTTTATGTTGTTTCTAAAGTGAATCCTGAATTTGAACCGAGTTGGTATTGTCTGCATTACTATTCTGATGATGTGTATATGTGTGAAAATATCTATGATCCTCTCACAGAGCTGATAGAGGGAGAGAAAACAGAAAATTTTGCATATGGTGACATTCTTCTGATTGACAATGAATATTTCTAGATAGATAGTTTTGGAGCTGATCCCTTATTCATTTTCGAACATGAAAAGATTAAATATCTCGGCAATTGCAGGGATCTTCTGAAAACGAAAGAACTCACACTGACCAGAAAAGAAAGTGAAAGTCGCTCCGGATAAAATTTTATTTTACGGACGAAAACGGTGAAGAATATTATCAGATTTCTTATTATTACACGGAAGCTCCAGAAATTGACATGAATACCTATAATGTCGGCGACAAGATCCTTGCGTCTGTCTATAAAGATGCTGTGATTCTCCCCTTGGAAGTTTACCCCGATATGACCGAATACATCCCCGGAGATGTGGATGGAGACGATACTGTCAATATTATTGATGTAGTCCAGATGAATCGGGTTACTGTCGGTTTGGATCAGTTCACACCAAAACAGACAAAATCTGCTGATGTCAACCAGAATGGCAAGATTGATCTGAGCGATTCCATGCAGGTACTACGCTACATTGTGGGATTGGTGGAAACCCTGGAAGCATAATAAAGAAAGGATGGTTTCAGTGAAAAAGAAACTGTTAGCAATCCTAACAGGCACACTCTGTTGCTGTGCCTGTGTGGGGAATCTACCAGTATCGGCGGTTGACGAAACACTCGGCGAAACAGGATTTTATGTTGTTTCTAAAGTGAATCCTGAATTTGAACCGAGTTGGTATTGTCTGCATTACTATTCTGATGATGTGTATATGTGTGAAAATATCTATGATCCTCTCACAGAGCTGATAGAGGGAGAGAAAACAGAAAATTTTGCATATGGTGACATTCTTCTGATTGACAATGAATATTTCTAGATAGATAGTTTTGGAGCTGATCCCTTATTCATTTTCGAACATGAAAAGATTAAATATCTCGGCAATTGCAGGGATCTTCTGAAAACGAAAGAACTCACACTGACCAGAAAAGAAAGTGAAAGTCGCTCCGGATAAAATTTTATTTTACGGACGAAAACGGTGAAGAATATTATCAGATTTCTTATTATTACACGGAAGCTCCAGAAATTGACATGAATACCTATAATGTCGGCGACAAGATCCTTGCGTCTGTCTATAAAGATGCTGTGATTCTCCCCTTGGAAGTTTACCCCGATATGACCGAATACATCCCCGGAGATGTGGATGGAGACGATACTGTCAATATTATTGATGTAGTCCAGATGAATCGGGTTACTGTCGGTTTGGATCAGTTCACACCAAAACAGACAAAATCTGCTGATGTCAACCAGAATGGCAAGATTGATCTGAGCGATTCCATGCAGGTACTACGCTACATTGTGGGATTGGTGGAAACCCTGGAAGCATAATAAAGAAAGGATGGTTTCAGTGAAAAAGAAACTGTTAGCAATCCTAACAGGCACACTCTGTTGCTGTGCCTGTGTGGGGAATCTACCAGTATCGGCGGTTGACGAAACACTCGGCGAAACAGGATTTTATGTTGTTTCTAAAGTGAATCCTGAATTTGAACCGAGTTGGTATTGTCTGCATTACTATTCTGATGATGTGTATATGTGTGAAAATATCTATGATCCTCTCACAGAGCTGATAGAGGGAGAGAAAACAGAAAATTTTGCATATGGTGACATTCTTCTGATTGACAATGAATATTTCTAGATAGATAGTTTTGGAGCTGATCCCTTATTCATTTTCGAACATGAAAAGATTAAATATCTCGGCAATTGCAGGGATCTTCTGAAAACGAAAGAACTCACACTGACCAGAAAAGAAAGTGAAAGTCGCTCCGGATAAAATTTTATTTTACGGACGAAAACGGTGAAGAATATTATCAGATTTCTTATTATTACACGGAAGCTCCAGAAATTGACATGAATACCTATAATATTGGTGACAAGATCCTTGCGTCTGTCTATAAAGATGCTGTAATTCTTCCTCTGGAAGTCTACCCCGATATGACCGAATATATCCCTGGAGATGTTGATGGAGACAATACTATCAATATCATTGATGTAGTCCAGATGAATCGGGTTACTGTCGGTTTAGATCAGTTCACACCAAAACAGACAAAATCTGCTGATGTCAACCAGAATGGCAAGGTTGATCTAAGCGATTCCATGCAAGTACTCCGCTTCATTGTCGGACTGGTGGAAACCCTGGAAGCATAATAAAGAAAGGATGATTTCAGTGAAAAAGAAACTATTAGCACTCCTGATAAGCACAGTCTGTTGCTGTGCTTGCGTTGGCAATCTGTCCGCATCTGCCGTGGATGAAACTTTTAACGAGACGGATTTTTATATCGTTTCAAGAGTCAATCCGGATTATGACCGTTTCTATATGTATTCCTACCTGGAAACACTCCGCAACACAAATTTTCCGTTTGTGTATGAAGCAGAGGATATCAATGCAAGTTTTCAAAAAGTTTCCTCAGCGATCACCGGCGAAAAACCCTCCAGCTTTGCTTATGGTGATATTCTCTTGATTGATAATAACAATGAAGGAGTTTTCTCACAGGACAGCTATCCGCCTACCCTTTATATTTCAGGCGACATTGAGAGTGTGCAGTGGCTCGGCAATTGCAGGGATATTCTTGAAACAAAAGAGCTGACCATGACAAGCAAAGAAATCAAGGCTTGCTTCTACTGTGAGGAAGAAACTTTTGATGTCATTGAGCATATTAAATTCAATTTCACGGACGAAAATGGCGAAGAATATTATTATATCTGCTATTATTATCGTGGCGACCCGGAAGTTGATTTGAACACCTGCAATGTCGGCGACAAGATCCTTGCATCCGTCTACAAAGATGCCGTGATTCTTCCCCTGGAAGTCTATCCCGACACGACCGAGAATCTCCCCGGAGATGTTGATGGAAACGGTATTGTTGATATCATTGACGTAATCCGGATGAACCGGGTTACTGTTGGTTTAGATCAGTTCACATCCGAACAGACAAAATCCGCTGATGTCAACCAAAACGGCAAGGTTGATCTGAACGATTCCATGCAGGTACTACGCTACATTGTGGGATTGGTGGATAGCCTGGAAATGTAATCTAGACTCCGGATATTTGTGCATCTTGCATAATCAGCTTGTCCAGAATCTAGGAATTTATCCAATTCTAAAAAAATCAGTATTTTTTTGAAAAAAACTATTGACTTTTCACAAATCTTGTGCTATAATAAAACCATGATAAAGAATTGCAATTCTAAAATCAGTTCTCCGCAATATTTTCAATCCGTTGCGGAAATTCTGTCAAGGAGGCGAAACCGATGGAAAACTTGGATTCACAGCAGACGGCGGTTTCGTCAGCCGCAGTTAAGTGATAGGGTCTGAAC
>CAMWOX010000131.1 GCA_947175975.1 uncultured Ruminococcus sp. | reverse complement strand
TCTGAATCGGAATTGCATTGCCGTTGCCGATCAGCGTGTCACCACCCTCAACAGACGGCAAGTCAATCTGTTCTCTTGCCTCGTTCGGTGTATAAAGAAAGTTTCCGATACCGGTTGTCAGCGTTTCCACCTGTGTCTTGTGGTCGGTTCGCAGAATTGCTTTGGTATTGAATTTCACATGATAGCCGTCCGCCATTTCCTTGTCGGTCAGCAACTTATAGGCAATTTCTTCTTCATACTGCTTGATGATGTACAGCAAAGTATCCGTGAGAAATGCCAATTGCTGTGATTCGGCACTGGCATAGCTGGATTTTGTGTAATCGCCTATCTGATATGGCTTAACACCGAAAGCCGCTGCTATCTGCAAGGCACTGTATTGCTTAATTTCCAAAAACTGACTGTCTGCGAGTTTCATGTTCAATGGCTGCAAGCTGAATCCGGTTGGAACTGGAATAATACCGTAATTCTCGCCATTTGCGTATTTCTGATACCCCTCAATCAATGTGGCAACATTCGCATCGTTTAAGCCGCCTGTATAGTTTAGCACTGCTTTAGCGGTCATGCCTGAATCGTAAAGTTTGGACAGCATTTTTTGTGCCTTGATATTGCTTTGGATTGTATTCGCAAGTTGCTCTTGTACGCTAATACCTACGATTCCGTCAATTGTGTTGTGGGAACGAACGTGCAAAACTTCCTCAGATCCAAGCACAAGCAAACCTTTAGGCGTACTATATTGATAATAAATATCAGGCACGTCAGCTAATACACATGCGTTATCGTACCAAACATGCACATCCTGCGGTCGCATTAACCATAGCTGCGGAGCTGTTGGTTCTCTGGTATCAATCCAAGCGTAGGCGTTTCCAAAGTGATTCCGGAACAGCTCCATTGCACTCCAAAACGCAGAAGCAGTTGTATAACAATTCGGACGAATGTTCAACATCCTGTAGTAGGGATGTTCTCGTGCGATCCGGACACCTTGCTTTTCGGTATGTTGCTGAATTTTCAGCGGCAATTTACCGATACTCTCGGATAGCACTTTCAGGCAAGCGAAATAGGTCGCCTCGCTTAATGCGTTCCTGTCTATGTCTTGCAAACCTAAAGCAGAAATTAATTGATTCAAAGAAAGATTCTGACTCTGCTCTGGCTTTTGCTGTCTTTTTTTGAATATACGGGATATTTTTTCAAAAATTGGTATCACTTCCAGTTCATGAATTCCAGAAAACTCTCAAGGTTTTCATCTAGTTTGGCTGTTCCTGTTGTGCTGTTCAGCAACATCAAGGCATAGGCATCAATAACAGCGTCGACAGGGTCAATACGCTTATTTTCTTCTTTATGTCCGTTTTTTCGTTTTTTGTCAACTTTGATTTCACCAAAACTATTTGATACGACTGCTGCGTTTACCATGCTCCAGGTCAGCAATTCGTTTTCCTGGTCGTATTCAAACTTATGCCCCTTGACTTGCAATTGCACTGCACAGGTCGCATCATTCAAATTCCGTGCCGACTGCGTGATTGCTACCACAGGACATCCGAATGCTTCCAGATCTTCCATGACTCCTCCGGCATTATGCGGATCAATGCCAATGCCCAGAAATTCCAAGCCTAGTCGTTCTTTCAATTCTCCCAGATGGCGGATAATGAATTTGTAGTCATTCATGAAATCCATTTCGCCGCCTGTCACTGTCAACAATCCTTGCTGTTCCCATAATTCATACGGTGCAAGGTCGGTCTCCTGGTGTTCTGCAAGCCGCCCACGAGGCATAAAGCTGTGACTGTAAATATAATAATGGTCGTTCTCCATTGGAAATAATAGAGCAATACTTGTCAGATCGCCACTACTAGATAAGTCAATACCCACAAAGCATTGCTTGTAAGTTTGTGCAATTTCCTGAATTTTTCGTTGAGAGGCACAAAGTTTCCACGCTTCTGGATTGATAAATTGGTCGTTCGTGTTCCTAACCCATAAGTTTAGGGATTTACACAGGAAGTCAGCCAGATCAGATCCGCCCATATCCCTGGCAGTCTGTGCATCCTGCCGGAGAATTTTCAGACGTTCCGGATCAGCACATGTGAATGGACAAGCCTTGACCCAGTTCTTTTCATCCCAGATGTCATCTTCATCATCTAAGCAGTAAATATCTACAAAAAAGTCGTCTGCTGTAAACAGCCCCATCAGCACATCACGGGCATATTTGTCCATCTCAAAGCAGAACGAATTAAGTCGCTTTCCCCTAGTGGTAATCATGGAAATTAACGTCTCTGGTAAAGACCGAGTACCGTTGTACATTGCCTTGTAAATGGAATTATCACGCATCTGATGAATTTCATCCAGACTGGCAAACAATGCACGGAATCCATCGTCAATGCCGGATTCACGGCTTAATGCTTCAATCGTGCAATTTGTGTCAAGTGCCGTGATTAAGCTCTTATATTCTTTGATTTGGAACATTTCTGCCAGATCAGGATCGGACTTGATGAATTTCATCATTTCTTCCCACGCAATTCGAGATTGTCGCTTTTTCGGTGCGACTGTAAATAATTTTCCATGATGATAGCCGGAAAAGCCTGCAATATATGTCCCTAAAATTCCATTTTCCAGTGACTTGCCTTGCTGTCTGGATACAGATTTGTAACGTCTTCTGAATCTTCTTTTGTGATTGGCTGATTTCTTCCAGCCGAATGTACAACCAATGTCAAATGCCTGACATTCCATCAATTTTAGTGGCTTCGGTTCATCACCCTCAGCGATTGTCAGAATCTCAGCATATTTTAAAATTCGTTCAGATGATTCACAATCCCAGTAATACGGAAAATCTTCTGTATTCTGCCGTTTCAGGTCGTTCAGATGACGTTGGCAGGCTAACCGGTGAAATTTCCCTGCGATCACCTGTCCGGCACAGACTTTCTCAGCATAACTTGTGACAAGGTCGCTCATCAGCCGTCAGCAGCCTTCAAAAATTTTGAAAACTTGTTCTCTTTGGGTGCTTCTGGTGCTTTGGGGATTACGATCTTACATCTGCTGCTGATTGTCAGCCCTAGACTGGATGCAGCCATGTGAGCTTGTTTAAAATATCTGTCCTGCCGTCTGTCTAATCTGTCCATCATGGTCGCCCATTCCGCCATTTCTTCCATGTTTCCGGATTTTGGTTTGCATTTCTGTGCAGAACGAATGTCCTTGACAGCCTGCTGATATAGTTCTTCCGCTGTGATATAATGGGCAAGCGTTTCAATATCGGTTTCTCCCATAATATCCAACTTTTGAAGCTGTTCGGCAAGCTCCTGGAATCGTTTCTTTTGCTTTGCTGTAAGATAGGATGGCGGTCTGATCTCGTCCGTACAAGGATGGATCTCAGAGGCAAGACGTTCCCTGATCTCGGCTTTTGTCAGATGTTTTTGTCCTTTTGTCATAATTAGATTGATTGGTTCTTTTGGTCTGCCCATGTTATCACCACCAGAAATTTTTTTCATTTAGGGAGTTTTTTCTGAGTTATAGTCTTCTGTAACCGTTTTCCTCTAAGACAGCCACAGAATTTTGACCGCCCCCCCCCGGTTACAGAAAATTCCGCATATCTACCACACCAGGCTGCACTCTGCGTAATTTTTCCGGATGCCGAAGATTGTGGCAATGCGTGCAAACGGCTTCCAGATTGCTCCACTCAAGCCGGAGATTCCAACCCTCTTCCGTCTGGATTGGATTGGTGTGATGAACTTCAACTGCAATGCCTGTGCATCCGTTATCCAGATGTGCTTCACACTTCCATGCCGCTTGTTCTAGTTTATATCGGCTAAGATTCTTCCAATCCTTGGAGTGATAGAACTTCACATACTTCGGATTTCTCCGGCTGTTGTACTTTTTCTGCCGCATGGATTTGTTATGCTGCCGTTTCTCCTGCATGGATTGCTCAGCGATTGGCTTGCACGCTGCACAGTATGCTGTGCCATGCGGTATCAGTTTCTTGCATCGTGGACACGGTTTATAGGTCATTCCTGATCCTCCTAAATAGCAAGGCTTTCTCTCAGAGCATTGTCAATCCGAATCATATCAGATCTGTCCAATGTAACTATGTATTGTTTCAATCTATCAATTGAAATTGTCCGAATCTGTTCCAGAAGAACACAGGATTGCATTTCAAGTCCCCTGTCAATCTGGACATGTGTCGGCAAATGTTTCTTGGTAGACGAAGTAATCATTGCCACAATTGTTGTGGGTGAATAACGATTCCCCATGTTATTCTGGATCACAACCGCTGGACGGATACCACCTTGCTCTGATCCGACAGTCTTGCCGCAATCGATCAAATATATATCGCCACGTCTGATAGTTCTAATATTCCGTTTCATATTTTTATCTCCTAATAAAAAAGCAAAGAACACCTTCATGTATTACATATAACATAACTATGTATTACAGAAAAGGCGTTCCTATACTATATGTTCAATTGCAGATGGCGGAATCGAACCGCCTGCCTCAAGGGTATGAACCTTGCGAGCTGCCATTGCTCTACTCTGCCAAGAATGCCTCTGATAAAATGCAGAGGCTATGAGAGGGGAAAAACTGCGTTCGCCGTTTATTCCTATAACAATTATATACAATTTTTATAAGTAAGTCAATAAAACTTGAAAAAACTTCAAGTAAAAAAATATAACGCCTTAAACGAATTTAAAGCGTTGTGTTTTCATTTCCAATTATCAAATAATTTAAAGATGTTTGAAATAGTACAACCAACTGAATGATAAACATAATACTTGGCTCTGTCTTGCCACATTCCCAATAAGACACTGTGGATTCAGATACATGCAACGCTGCTGCGAGATTTTTCTGTGTCATGTTACGTTTCAATCTCAAAAATCTGATCCGTTGACCGATGGTTTCTACTTTCATGCATATCACCTCATGTTTTTAGATACGCAGTACAGCTCCCTCTCTTGCTTATAATTATAACATTTTTTCACTGCAAAATCAATATATTTCTTTTCAGTAAAGTAAAAATTTTTTCTCCTTTAGCACAATGCAAAAAGGGTTCGGGCATTTCCCGATTGGCAGAGCCAACAAATTTTTTTGAAAATAATTGTTTCTAAATTGTGAACAGCATGCCGTCAAGGTCGCCGACTTTGCCTAATAAATGAAACGGAGTGAATGTTCTGTTTTGCAAGTTCTGTCAG
>CAMWOX010000130.1 GCA_947175975.1 uncultured Ruminococcus sp. | reverse complement strand
TCTGAGGTTTTTCCTGTATAGTGATTTTGACAGATGCACCGAATACGGTCTTGATTAAAATCGGGAACACAGAACGGAATACTTCGCTTTTGCTTTTGAGACAGATTTCGTCTCTTGTTACGGCTTTGCTGTATAATAACATACCATACAGGCAGGCAAATCGTTTGTCATGGTCATTGATATTTGCTCGGATGCATTCTCTGACATCGTGGGAAAATGACAATTTGGTCACGTCCTTTATTCAATATAGAAATCTTCCAGTGTATCGAGACACAGGCAGGCAAGTCTGCCGCCGTTCGCACATGCACCGCAGTCAATATAAATATTCTGTCCGCACTGGTAGATTTCCGGAATACCGATAAAAAACGGTGTCGGTGTATGTCCCATGATAACAAATACAGATTTGTCATCTGTATACTGAAATTCCGGGTTACTCCGGTACAGGATCAGTTCTTCCGGTGTATAATCTTTCATTGATTTTTCAGGGGAAAAGTTTCCAAGTCCGGCATGTACCAGAACGAAAGTTTTGTCATTCACATCAATCGTTTCATAATAGGGAAATTCATGCATATATTCCAGAACAGCACGGCGTTCATCCGGTGTCAGCTTCAGAAATTCTTCTGCTGTTGTTATACCGCCGTCTTCAATCCAGAGATTGAAATCTTCCAGATCTTCAGGACTGAGATAGTTTTCACAATTTTCTTCTGTGATTTCTACACTGAATTTATCCAGCAGATACAATGCAAGGGCATCATGATTCCCCATGATGGGATAAATATTAGAATGCATCATCATATGCCGCAATACGGAAACTGGCTTTTTTCCACGATCGCAGACATCGCCGAGTATGAATAAGATATCATTCTCTGAAAAGTTTATGCGATCCAGCATTTTCAGGTATTTTTCATATTCTCCGTGAATATCTGAGATGACATAATGCATAATTTTTCCCCCTTTGTTTTTTATGAGTGAATGCCTTTGGTAATATCCCGGTGCATTTTATGAACACGATAGCCCTTGGCAAGTAGTGTGTCGCCTGTCAGTTCTGCGAATGTGACACTTCTGTGTTTGCCGCCTGTACAGCCGAATGCAATTACCAGCTGACTCTTGCCCTCAGAGATATACAACGGGAGCAGAAATTCCAGTAAATCATTGATCTTGATTTGCAGCATCTGTGACTGTGCAAATTTCATAATATAATCCCGTACACAGGATTCCAGCCCGGTATGCTGTTTCAGATCCGGAATATAAAACGGATTTGGCAGACACCGGACATCAAAAACCAGATCTGACTCTGTGGAAATGCCATATTTATATCCGAATGACATCACTTTAACTAATAGAGAATCTGTTTTGTTCTCCAGAAACAGATCCCGGATTTCTTCACCGAGCTGGGATGTACTCAGGTGAGAAGTTTCCACAGCGTAGTCCGACCAGGACTTCAAAGGCAGGAGTTTTTCACGTTCTGCCTGGATTGCATCGGGAAGTGCGGGGAATTTTTCTGCCAGAGGATGTCGTCTTCTGGTTTCTTTATATCGCCGGATCAGCACTTCGTCAGAGGCATCTGTGAACAGCAGACGCAGTTCGTCCGGCATTTCTTCCCGGAGCTTTTTGAATACTTCGTAAATTTCCGAGAACATGTCTCCGGTACGAATATCAACGGCAATTGCGACTTTGTTAAGGCTGTCACCAGTTCTAGTGCAGACATCTACAAATCTTGGGATAAACTGCGGTGGTAGATTGTCAATGCAGTAAAAACCAATATCTTCAAGTACTTTCATGGCTGTGGACTTGCCAGAGCCGGACATTCCCGTGATAATGACTAACTGCATGTAGTTTCACCATCCTGTACTCCCAAAAAGACAGGTTCAAGTTCCAGAGAATACCCGGTTTCTTTCAGCACTTTGTCATGTACATACTGACATAATGCCAGAACATCCTGACAGGTAGCATTTCCGGTATTGATGACAAATCCTGCATGTTTTTCACTGATCTGTGCGCCACCGATCTGAAAGCCTTTTAAACCGCATTCATCAATTAGTTTTGATGCATAACTGCCGTCCGGACGCTTGAATGTACTTCCGGCACTGGGATAATTCAATGGTTGTTTGGTCTTTCTTCTCTCGGCATAATCTGCACTTCTGGCTGTGATTTCTTCCGGATTTCCTTTTTCTAACTGTATGCTCACAGAAGTAATGACTGTGCCATCATGTTCAGTAAAGAAACTATGCCGATAGGCAAGATCCAGCTCCTGACCTGTCAGCGTATATTCTGTTCCGGAGCTGTCCAGATACCTGCATTCTGTGACAATGTCTTTCATTTCACTGCCATAAGCCCCTGCATTCATGAAGAGAGCACCGCCGGCAGTTCCTGGAATGCCGCTGAGAGCCTCCATGCCAGTCAGAGCATGTTCTGCGGCAAATTTTGCAATATTCGTCAGCATTACACCAGATTCACAGATCAGCAGACTTTCATTCTGCATTCGGATTTTTGAAAATTCATTTCCGAGATGCAGAATCAGTCCTCGATAGCCAGAATCAGATGCAAGGATATTACTGCCTCTGCCCATGACAAAATAGTCCATCTGGTTTTCATGACAGAATAGTAGCAGTTCACTGAGACCTTGTACAGAATTAATTTCTATCCAGAGATCCGCAGTACCACCGATCCGGAATGTTGTATGACCTGCAAGAGAAATGTGGTTTTGTAGCTGTATCTGGTATCTCTGACAGATTTTTTCCAGTTCTTCGATTTGATTCAATATAATGCCCCCTAATGAATATTAATAAAAAGCGTCGTAGTCTTTGACGGATTCTGTACC
Organism: uncultured Ruminococcus sp.; assembly: GCA_947175975.1. Lineage (GTDB taxonomy): Bacteria > Bacillota > Clostridia > Oscillospirales > Ruminococcaceae > UBA3855. The sequence goes on along the minus strand of CAMWOX010000130.1, from coordinate 2,355 downwards.
CTCCATGTCCATGCCGAGACGATCTAATAATTCTGTTGCAGCATTATAGCCCATCTTTTTCTGACGGTTATTCATAGCGGCAACTTCCAGAATCACAGCAAGATTTCTTCCGGGTTTGACAGGAATTGTCAGACAAGGTACTTTGACTCCCAGAATAGATGCAAATTCTGTATCAATGCCCATTCTGTCATAGATCTTTTCCGGATTCCAGAGTTCCATTTCTACTACAAGATCAATTTTTTCCGTCATCTTGACAGCTCCCATACCAAACAAGCGTCTTGCATTGATAATGCCAATGCCTCGCAGTTCCAGGAAATGCCGGATGTTATCCGGGGAGCTGCCTACCAAACTGATATTGGAGACCTTGCGGATTTCCACTGCATCATCTGCCACAAGGCGATGTCCTCTCTTGACCAGTTCAATTGCCGTTTCACTCTTGCCGACACCGCTTTCACCAGTCAGGAATACACCTTCGCCGTAAATTTCAATCAGGACACCATGGCGTGTGATTCTGGGTGCAAGATTCAGATTGAGAAACGCAATCAGACCAGACATGAAATTAGAAGTGCTTTCTTTGCTTCGAAGCAGCGGCATTTCAAACTGTTGTGCCAGTTCCAGCATTTCCGTGAAATAGGGCAATTCTCTTGTGATGATCAATGCCGGGAGCTTCTGAGAGAATAATAATTCCAGACGTTCTTTCCGGGTTTTTTCATCAATTGTTGATAAATAAGCAAATTCCATTTTGCCGATGATCTGGATTCGTTCCGGATTAAAATACTCATAGAATCCCATCAGCTGCAAACCGGGTCTGTTGACATCATTTTCATCGATCAGAATCTCCGCTGGTGCTTTGGGTGTGTAAATGACTTCGAGTTTGAACTCATCCACAATTTTCTGTAAGGAAATCGTAAATTTTTCTGCCATATAAAAGCAACTCCTTTATATTATTTATAATATATATTTTCTGCAAATCAATCATTCCTGTTCTGGATCTAATACATAGCTTTTCAGTTTCAGGCTTTTCGGGATTTCTTTTCCGTTCCATTCGAGCATCACAGGAACAGTATTTGATAATTCTGATACTGTTTCCAATTGATCAGAATGTTTCCGGATTTCTTCATTGATCGTAACAAGCAGGCAATCTGCAGGTAAGGCCTCTGCCGCCTGGAGAGATTCCAGTTCGCCGAACAAGACATCACTGCCATTAATTTTCACGAAAAAAGCCAGTTCAGTGGCATCTGCACGCATTGCAGTCAGGAGATCCTGCAAAGCTTTCCAACGTTCAGGATCACTGCATACGGGTTCTAAATTTTCCAGTTCACTTCTGGGAAAATTGGGGAATTTTAACCCATCACAGATTAAAATTTGAAAACCGGCTGTTTCTACTTCTTCTGCCATTGCTGCAAGATAGCTTTGTGTCAGGGAATTTTCCGGAGACATCCAGAACCGGGACTCCGGGGAAGACTGATCTTCCCAGATTTCTCCTGTATCCATTTTATGATAGGAACATGCCGGATAATTCTTCGCATAGAGATCATCTTCCAGTGTGTTGATTAGGGCAACAGGTTCATAGCCTTTGTCTTTGACTTTCTGATAGATCTGATCCAGGGGCAGAACGGCTTGCACGGCATTGCTGATCACAGCTTCCTGAATCTTTGTTGCATAATAAATCTGACCGCCGGTTGTCTTGATTGGAATGATCACATGAGAAATCGCTTCGGGGATTTCTTCCAGTGCCTGTTCCAGTGTGGATTCTGTGATCAATGCAGAAGTATCCAGAACATAGCCTTGTAGATCCGGGACTTTCTGAACAAATCCAATTTCAGGTTCGGGTTCTGTTTCTGTCATGGGTTGGGTTTCCGTTTCGGATTCTGTTTCTGTTTCTGACTCTGTGTTCTCTGTGGTTTCTGTGATTTCCGTGGTTTCCGGAATTTCTGTTGTTTCTGTGTCTTCAGCAGAATGATACGAAGATGGCGGTGCAAGAAAATCCCGTTCCTGCAAAAATGCCAGTACCGGTGAGCCAATGCTGTATCCAACAAAGCCAATCGCTCCTGCAAGCACAAATGTCAGGATGACAGATCCCACATTGTGTCTCACCTGTTTTATATGTTCAAACCGGTCTTTCCGCCGATAAATTTTCCGACCTTTCGGTTTGATTTTCATAGGATTTGAATATCTCCTCTCTGGTAATTCCGTAATTCTTTTGTTCTTTTTTGTTCTTTCTGTTGCTTATTGATTTCTGGTTCTGAGTTCTGCAATGGCTGTTTTCATATCTTTCTGTTGAAACAGGTAACTTCCGGAAACCAGTATATCTGTTCCAGCTTGCAGTGCTTCAGGGGCAGTCGTGGCATCAAT
>CAMWOX010000129.1 GCA_947175975.1 uncultured Ruminococcus sp. | reverse complement strand
AAATATCTTTTTATGTCAATTATGAAAGCCTTTCAAGAAAAAACGGCGGTTTTCTCGGAGAAATGATAGGTTTTGTCAGAACTTCTGAACCTTTGCCGAAACTGAAAAAAGGCGAAAAATATTCTAATCCGCATATTTCATTTGATGGAAAATGATGGTATTTATCTGTTGGATATGAAGTTTCTGAAACAAAAAGTGAATTGACAGGTAAAAGTATTGGTATTGATTTAGGTATCAAGGATTTGGCAATCTGCTTAGACGGAAAGACTTATCAAAATATCAACAAATCACATGAAGTCAGACGGCTTGAAAAAGTCCTGAAACGTGAACAGAGAAAGCTGTCACGAATGCTGAAACAGAATATTTCAGGTTACAGAACAGTCGGTGACAAAAGATTTCCGCTGTATATCAGACCTTTGCAGGAGTGCAGGAATTTTCAGAAGCAGAAGAAAGTCATAAAATTACTGCACAGAAGACTTGCGAACATCAGAGACAACTATTTACATCAAACCACGACAGAGATCGTGAAAACCAAGCCGTCTCGTATTGTTATGGAAACGCTGAATGTAAAGGGTATGATGAAGAACAAGCATCTTGCAAAGGCAATACAGAAACAGAAATTTTATGAATTTAAGAGACAGATAGCCTATAAATGTCAGAAATACGGCATTGAATTGGTGGAAGTCCCGACTTTCTATCCGAGTTCAAAGACCTGTTCGTGCTGTGGTTGTATCAAAAAAGACCTGAAACTTTCAGACCGTGTTTACAAGTGCAGTCAATGTGGACTGGTGATTGACAGGGATTTCAATGCAAGTCTGAATTTAGCAAATTATCAATCTGCATAATTTCACATACACGAAAGTGCAGATATGTACCTATCGCTACTGGGGAATTGAAGCCTGTGGAGTGTTATACCAAACGAAAGTAGCTCTGGCAAAATCGAACACGTTGAAACAGGAAGGCATTTCGTGAGGAATGCAATAGTATAGATATATGAGATTTTTATAAATTTGTATATATTTATCGTAGCGGCAAGCGGTTATACGGCTGCGAAAGATTGCATGGAAAGACAAAAAATAATGCTTGATACAGGAGAAAATTTATGATTAGAATACAGAATATTAAATTAGATTTGGACTATACAGATCTGGATTTGAAAAAAGCAGTTGGCATGAAGTTGCATATTCCATTTGAGAAAATCCAGGAAATCCGGATCAGAAAACGTTCTGTTGATGCCAGAAAGAAAGAGAGAATTTTATTTCTCTTGACACTGGATGTCAAAGCAGAGGGCGAAAAAAAGATCCTGCAAAAATGCAGGAATGACAAGGATATTTCCCTGGTGCAGGATCAGAAATACAAAATCCGGATCTGTCATCAGCAGAATAAAAAGCGTCCTGTTGTTATCGGGTTCGGACCTGCCGGGATGTTCTGTGCTTATGTGCTTGCAAAAGCCGGACTGCGTCCTATCATTTTGGAGCGTGGTTGCCCAGTCGAAGAACGTACAGAACATGTGCAGAATTTTAAATCATCCGGGATTCTGAATCCGGAAAGTAATATCCAGTTCGGTGAGGGCGGTGCAGGAACATTCTCGGACGGCAAACTGAATACCGGTATCAAAGATGAGAGAATCCAGTTTGTGTTAGAAACATTTGTACAGTGCGGTGCGCCGGAAGAAATTCTCTGGCAGGCAAAGCCGCATATCGGGACGGATTATTTAATACAGGTCGTGAAGAATTTCCGGAGACTGCTTCTGACACTCGGCTGTGAGATTGTTTATCATGCAAAATTCGTGGATTTCCAAACAGATTCCGATCAGAATCTGAAATCCTTGGTTTATATGCAGGATGGTCAGGCACATGAAATCTTTACGGATCATGCGGTATTCGCTTTGGGACACAGTGCAAGAGATACAATGGAAATGCTGCATGAAAAGAAAATCATGCTCACGCAGAAAGCTTTTGCCATGGGTGTCCGGATTGAGCATTTGCAGAAGGACATCAACAAAGCACTTTACGGAAAATTCTGGAATCATCCAGCACTGGGAGCTGCGGATTATAAACTAGCTGTACATCTCAGAAATGGCAGAAGCCTGTATACATTCTGTATGTGTCCCGGCGGTGAAGTTGTTCCGGCTTCTTCGGAATCCGGACATCTTGCGATCAATGGCATGAGCAATTTTGCAAGAAACGGTAAAAATGCCAACAGTGCGTTACTGGTCGGCATTCAGCCGGGTGATTTCGGAAGTGAGCATCCTCTGGCAGGTATGTATCTCCAGAGAGAAATCGAGAAAAAAGCATTTCTTGCAGCAGGCGGAAATTATGCTGCACCAGTGATCTGTGTCGGAGATTTTCTGAAACATCGAAATTCCCAGAAATTCGGCACAGTTCAGCCAAGTTACCGTCCCGGAACGACTTTTGTCTCACCGGATGCGTATCTGCCGGATTTTTTCTGTGAGACGCTCCGGCAGGGGATTCCGGAATTGGAAAAACGGATCAAAGGCTTTGCCGCTCCGGATGCCGTTCTGACTGGGGTAGAATCCCGGAGTTCTTCTCCCGTGAGAATGTGCCGGGATGAGAATTTCCAGAGTATGGGATTCTCCGGGATCTATCCTTGTGGTGAGGGTGCAGGTTATGCCGGAGGGATTACTTCGGCGGCAGTGGATGGAATTAAGTGTGCCGAAGCCGTGATTCGAGATCTGGAAAAATAAAATGAAAAAATTGAGAAAGGGCTGATTCAATGCCGGAATTAACAGATATTCATTATGTCAGAAATATCATGGAAAAACACGGCTTTCATGTGTCAAAATCACTCGGACAGAATTTTTTGATTAATCCGACAGTTTGTCCCAGAATTGCGGAACTGGGTAATGCAAAGCCTGGATTTGGCATTCTCGAAATCGGAACAGGTGTCGGGGTGCTGACTAAAGAGCTTGCAAAGCGTGCAGATAAAGTGGTTGCCATTGAATTGGATCAGAAATTGTTTCCAATTCTGGAGGAAACGCTTGCAGGATTTGAAAATATCAAAATCATTCATGGCGATGCCATGCAGTATGATCTGAAAAAATTGATCGCCGAAGAGTTCCAGGGGTTACAGGTTGCTGTTTGTGCTAATTTGCCGTATTATATTACATCTCCCATGATTATGCGACTTTTGGAGGAAAAACTAGACATTACTAGTATCACTGTCATGGTGCAGAAAGAAGCTGCCCAGCGGATCTGTGCGTCTGTCGGCAGCCGGGAATCCGGTGCGGTGACGGTTGCAGTTGCGTATCACGGGGAAGCTATGAAATTATTTGATGTGTCCCGAGGCAGTTTTCTGCCTGCTCCCAATGTAGATTCCTGCGTGATGCAAATTGCATTATATCCGGAAAATCCCTGGAATGTTCAGGATGAGGATTTGTTTTTCCGGATGGTCAGATCCGGATTTTCACAACGCAGAAAACAACTGGCAGGTGTGTTGTGCAATGCATTTGCCATTTCGAAATCTGAAATATCAGAAATATTTGAAACATCCGGTATTGTACCATCTGTCCGGATCGAAGCACTGACAATGCCGGAACTTGTCCGGCTGAGCAACGCATTTTCACAATTTTAATGTACATGCCCTTGTGGGCAATGATAGTATGAAAATAAAAACAGGTATTTTCTGTTTGTACAGAAAATACCTGTTTTCCAAAATAACTTTGGAGCTGATGACCGGATTCGAACTGGTGACCTACGCCTTACCAATGTGTTGCCGAGCTTTTTATTACTTCTTATAACTTTTTAAAAACATTAATTTTATGGGAAAAATAAGGCGTTTTGTTCCTGTAACTTTTCATAATTGATTCTGTTTTTTTGTGTTGTTAGTGTCCTCATAGTGTCCTGAAAATTAGGAGGAGCTGACAGCTCGGGAACTATCATTTTCAAAAAGAAAAAAGCAGGCGTAATAGCCTGCTTTGATTCTGTGATATGATACTGTAACAAGTACCAGCGTTCGAGCGTTGCGCTCTCTGTAATTTTATTATAACATAAAATTCAGTGTTTGTCAACAACTTTTGCTGACATTGTATCTTATGCAGATTTTACAAAAATATTACTCTGTTTTCGTCAAATCGGCTATTTGTTTTTTTAAACACTCTATTTCGGCATTCAGCTCCGATTTTTCTTTTTTATATGACGGTGTGATGCTTAATATGTAGCTGTCTATCTTATCCAGAACAGAACCTTTTGCACGTCCTACTTCTGATATGATTCTGTTCTTATGCACCCAGCGGAAACTGTCAACCTGAACACCTGTATTGCTGCTGAATCCGTCTGCTGATGTTGCGTCTATGATTCCGGAATTACGTTTTCCATATCGCTTAGAACTGCATGGAACAATCAGCACCATATTTTTAGTTTCAGCAATAATGACAGCAGGATGCGTATAAGATGGTTCATAACGGAAATTCTGTGCGCCCAAATCCACAAATACAATACAACCCCTGCCGTATTTCTTTGTATTCTCCATGTTTTTATTTTTTATCCAGCGGTCAATGTGATTTATCCATTGTGCCATGTCATATACAGACAGGTCTTTCAGCGTGTCAATCATATTCCAGATACTCAGCTTGAAACTGTCATATATGGTGCTGTCAGTACTTGCAAATTTCGTTTTGGCATCTGGTTGTTTTGTGGCATTTTCCATGTCTTTTCTTTTAATTGTAAACATCTTGTAAATTCTCCTTTCCTGTGGAGCTGTCAGCTCCTTTTTTATATTTATTCTGTTTCATTGGTTATTAGTATTCTTCATATCATCTTCTATCAGGTCAACAATTAAGTTTGTTAAGCTCTTTCCTTTTCTGTTAGCATGTTCCTTATACTCGTCTTTCTTTCCTTTAGGGAGATTTAGAGTCAGTTTATCCCTCTTTTCTTTCATGTATTTCATTGTCCGTTCTTTTGATTTTTCATCATATTTTGCCATAGTATTACCTCCTATTCCTTACTATTATTATAGCACAAAAAGCCATACACGTCTATATGTAAAATCAACAAATACACGGCTATATATTTGTGTAATATTACATATTGAAATATAGCCGTGTATATGATATAATAATAACAGTGGAGGACACAAGAACCCCCGAACCTAAAAAGGAGGTATACAACCATGACAAGAAATTTTAAGAAAAAACTGATGCAGATGGCAAACAGACTGTTCAGCAAGGGCTTTTCCAGAAGCTCTG